>JAGPGR010000084.1 GCA_018055865.1 Paludibacteraceae bacterium
TATTCAACCATGATATTGGAATCGTATATGAACACAGGCAGACCGCTTGATTTACTTACAGTTACCGGAAAACCTTTCTCTTATGACCCGCGCGATCCGTATACTTTCTACAATTACCAAAACAACACCGATTGGGTGAAAGCCGTTTCGCAAACCGGTTACAATCAGGATTACAACTTGTCTGTGCGTGGTGGTAGTTCAAAAGTACGTTATTCTTTTTCGGCAGGATATTACAATGCCAGAGGTAACACAATCGGCACCGGACTTTCGCGTTTCAATACCCGATTGAACCTGGACTATTTTGTGTCCGATAAAATCAAATTCTCGGCCGACATTGCATATACTCATTCCGATAACCGACGCAATTTTCTGCCAAGCGGCGACGAACGAAATGATGTTCGCTCACGTGCCTATACCATGATGCCCAACCAGGGTATATACGAATTCAACGAACTTGGTGTACAAATGCCTACCTATTTTACACCAATTAATGGTCCTCAGGGATCTTATCCTAATATTTTCAATCCGGTAGCTTTGGCAAATCTGGGAAATTTCAAAATCAAAAGTGAAAAAGTTATTCCCCATTTATTACTTTCAATCACTCCGAATACAACCTGGCGATATACCTTTGATGTGGGATTCGATGTGGGCAACGACCGTAAAGAAAAATTTCTTACCCAGACAGCTTCAGGGGTAAACTGGTACGATACACGCTATTTTAATGCAGCTTCCGTTTCTGAACCCGAATCTTTTGTTATTCAAACTTTCAATAAACTTTATTTTACACCTCAGTTACAGGAAGATAAACATCGTCTGATTGCGCTTTTAGGCTTAAACACCTATTCACGCGAAAGTTTTTCGCTGGATGTGGAAACGGCAGGTTCTCCTTCAAATTACCTGACTGATCCGGTCAATTATTATATTCTTGATGGAGGACTAAGTTCAGGAATTGGACAACAACGAAGCATGAGCGCTTATACGAACGTGAATTACACCTTGCTTGACCGTTATACGATATTCGGGAATTTAGCCCTGAACGGTGACTCCCGCTTTGGTAAGAATTACCGGTATGGTATTTTTCCTGCCATGTCAGGTCGCTGGCGCATTTCGGGTGAACCATGGATTAAACCCTGGACTGAAAAATGGCTCAATGACTTTTCCTTGCGTGCATCATACGGTATCACAGGTAAAAGTCCCGATGCGGATTATCTGTATTTCAACCGATATAGCACCTACAGCTACGGATATTTAGGTGAATCAACATCTTATCCTTCTTCACTCGAACTTAAAGAACTGCGATGGGAACGTTCGTTTCAGAATAACTACGGATTGAACTTTGTAGCATTTGATTATAAATTAAATGTTGAATTCGACTATTATATCCGAACTACGAAAGATCAGTACAGCTCAAGAACATATATTCCGACATCTTCGGGCTTCTCGACCATGGCGTTGAATTTCGGAACGCTCCAAAACAAAGGCTGGGAGCTCAGTGTAAGCTATACTCCCATAAAAACCAAGGACTTAAGCGTAAGTTTCGTTTTCAATGTGGCAAAAGAAGAAAATGCAATTACTGAACTTTCGGAATATGCTGATTTGGATAATTTTGATGACTGGAGTTCAAATGGAGCATACATTACACGCATTGTAGCCGGACAGCCCAGGGGAGCATTTTACGGATATAAATACGACGGCGTTTATTTAAATAAAGACCAGACCATTGCCATTGGCAGCGATGGAAAACAAATAACCACCACCGATGAAAATGGTAATACGATACCGCTCTATATGAAATTCGGATATCCTACCATCAACTACACCTTCCAGCCCGGCGATGCACGTTATGTTGACATCAACAGTGACGGACAGATTAATTATCAGGATATTGTGTATTTGGGTGACTATAATCCGTTGTTTTATGGCGGACTTACACCTTCTATCAAATGGAGAAACTTATCGCTGAATACGGTATTTCACTACCGCTACGGCAACAATATTGTAAACGCAGCCCGTATGTCGCTCGAAAATATGTATGGTTTTGACAATCAGGCAACTTCCACTTTGCGCCGCTGGCATCACGAGTATCCGAATCCGGAAGAAGCACCCGTCGGCTTACTACCTCGTGCGCTGCATGCACAGGGTTACAACTGGCTGGCATCCGATCGTTTTGTGGAAGACGGATCGTTTATCCGCTGGAAGTCATTCACACTACGCTATAGTTTCCCCAGAAAATTAATTACACAGTTGAAATTGCAGGAATTGTACATATATTATACCATGCAAAATGTATTGCTCATGACAAATTATACCGGACAGGATCCCGAAATCAGACTCGGTAGTTTTCAGGACAATGCACGTGCGCCGATTCCCAAAAGTTATATGTTTGGATTTAATATATCTTTCTGATTAAATTATTCTCAGCATTAAAAAAAGAGGATTGAAAAAACTATTCATCATTCATAATAAAAAATATATGAAAAAATTCATTCAACTAACTATTATATTTTCGAGCGTTATTTTAATCAGCTCCTGCGACACCTGGTTAGATGTACAGCCTGAAGACGGAGTGGTGCGCGAACGTTACTGGAAAACCAAAGAAGAAGTTCGGGCTGCCGTTTTGGGATGTTATTCGCAGATGCTTGATTCCAAAATGATGCAGGAGTATTTTGTTTGGGGTGAAATGCGTGCCGAAATGGCAACACCCGCAAGTGCAGCAAGACCTGATCTGGTAGCTCTTAACACCGGTGAAATTACATCAACAAATACCTACACCGACTGGGCTTCGTTTTACAAAGTGATAAACCAATGTAATACTGTAATAGAACTTGCTCCGGCAGTACTGGATATTGACGAGTCGTTTTCAGAAAGACTGCTTAACGAATACATAGCCGAGGTTACAAGCATCCGATCGTTAATGTATTTCTATCTGGTGCGCACATTCCGCGATGTTCCCTATTCCGTAACAGCCAGTATTTACGATTATCAGGATTTTTCACTACCCAAAACAGATGGTAAAATAATTATAGATAATCTCATAACTTCGCTCGAAGCGATTGAAAGCAATATCCCTACAAAATATGATAATACCACTGCCTCCCAGCAGGAAGGTGCAAATCCGAACAAAGGACGTATAAATTATTACGGCTGGGCAAGTTTGCTGGCTGACATTTACCTTTGGAAAGGTGAATTCGATAAATGTATTGATATGACTACCCGCGTAATCGAATCGGGGCAATACTCGTTAGTGCCGGTAGCCCGAACAGAAGTATTAAGTTATAATATTGAAACAGGCCGTACCGACACAGTTTACGAAGCTCAGCAGGGCGACGTAGTTGCCATGTTCAATACCACGTATGCTCAGGGAAACAGTGTGGAAAGCATCTTTGAATTGCAAAATCCATCAACATACATCAATCCGTTTGTATCGATGTTCAGTGCCAATGTAGCTAATCAGATTGAAGTCAATCAGGCAAGTTTCTCCAATGAATACTTTATCCCATCGAATATTGACAGAATCTGGAGAGACATCCGTACCGAAGGCATTGCATTCCAGGGAAAATTCGTGTGGAAATGGGCAGGACTGAACAATACCTCTTCACCGGTGCAATGGCGTACCACTTCAACATCCAACAGCAACTGGATTTTTTACCGGCTTGCTGATGTAATGCTGATGAAAGCTGAAGCATTGACCCAAAAAGCGATGGCAAACAACAATCAGGAACAATTACTACAAGCTCTTGAATTGGTACAAAAAATCCGGGCACGCGGCAATGCACCGGAATCAACCGATTTGTTTTATAAACACGTAGGTGAACTCGATGCAAAAACGATGGAAGAATTCGTTCTGGCTGAACGAACACGTGAACTTACTTTTGAAGGAAAACGCTGGTTTGACCTTATTCGTATGGCTCAGCGCGACAATTTCAGCGAACGAACCATGGGCTACCTGCTGCGAATGGTCGTTCTTGCATCGCCACCCGAAAAAACTTCCATTATTCAAAGCAAATGGCAAACAAATCAAGGCAGTTTATATTTACCGATAAATTCAGGTGAACTGCAACGAAATAAAAATCTGGTACAAAATGATTTCTATTTGAAATAATTCATCGAGAATAATATAAATCATTATTTTAAGATATGAACATAAATCCGGCTGTTCTATAAAATTGTTATAGATTTGACATGCTGGTTCCGTGAGAACAAAAAAACATTCAATTACCCATGAAAAAGAATTATTTATTTTCATTATTTTTAGCGTTAGTACTCATACTTACTCTAAATTACTGTACGAAAGATGTGGAGGAGATTGTTATCTCCGACGATAAGCAAATAGATGAATTGATGGTACAAAATAATCTGACGTCATTTCTGGCCATTCTTGATAAAAGTGAAATGAGAAGTACAGTTCACGCTTATGGAAATTATGCACTTTTTGCTCCAACTAACGATGCTGTAACCGCTTACCTGCAAAAGGCAGGAAAAGCCACCGTCAATGACCTGAGCAAAGAAGAAGCAATGGATATTATTAAATATCACCTGCTGAACGTGACCAACAATTCCGACAGTTTAACAACGGATGGTTTCGTAGATGGACGTATGGCATATCCTAACTTTGCAGGTTCTTATCTTACTACCAAGCAGGTAGGCGAAGATATCCGTATAAACAGGCAAGCCGGCATTTTGTCGCCGCGCGACATTAAAGCAAGTAACGGGCACTTACACATTATCGACCAACTACTTACTCCACCCGATCCGGTTACCGAAACAATTACTGAGAGAGTACGTGCCCTGCCTGACGATAAATTCTCACTGTATAAAGAAGCATTTGAGCGTTCAGGACTGGCTGAATTACTTTCTACAAACGTGAAGGGTGAATGGAAAACCCTCTTTATACAGGACAACGAAGCGTATTCTTCAGCCGGCATAAATAATCTGGATGAATTAATAGCCGATCTGAAAGCAAATACCCCGGCGATAGAAAACGAAGACTCGCTTCTCAGAAATTATATTGGTTACCACGCAGTTTCGCGTTTGCAGTATGTTGCTGATTTGCTGGTGGTTTCAAGCCTCGAAACTTTAGTGAGAAATCAGGTTATTACCTTTACCCGCGCTATCAGTAATACCGAAACCAATATTTTACTCAACGAACTCAATTTAGGACAGACCACAGAACCGGGAATTCCCTTAGACAGAAAAAGCGAATATTCAGACTGGACGTGCTCCAATGGTGTAATTCAAAAAATTAACGGCAATATTCAGATTAAGATACGCTCGGCTTACCGCATTTACTGGGACATAGCCGAACAACCCGAGATCATGGCACTGCGAAACTTCCGCAAACCCGGCTGTGCAGCAGATTACAATCCCGGCGATCTTTCTGAAATTGACTGGAAATTCAAATCAGGTACTCCTTTAGCACAGCAGCAAATCCATTACTATTGTGGAACCGTACCTCAATCCATTGCTGCCTTCGACGACAAGTCGCAGTATGTGTATGCCGATTATCTCCGGTTCAACCTTGACCTGGGAGCTATACAATGGATGGAAATGAAAACTCCCGTACTTATCGGAAGCGAAGAGGGCACAAGTTACAAGGTCTGGATATGCTACCGCCGCGAACTTGAATGTTACATAAAAACTTCTTTCAAACAGGAAGGAAAAGACGACCAGATACTGCCCTATATTTTCGATATGTCGTTGTATGCTCCGGCTGCAATTTCGTCGGCACCCGAAGTTGCCGAACTCGATGGCTATAAAATGTACAACGCAAAGAAATTCAGTTCGGTAGTTATCTCAAAACTTTTAGGAATAATCAAGGTTTACACTACCGGACGTCATACGTTGCGTCTGGAGCCAACCACCAACCGACGCGTAGGACAGTTGGGCAGTGTGGATATGATACAATTTATACCGGTAGATGAAAACCAACTCTGGCCACGTGTGGATGTGAAAGGAAACTGGATTGAATCCAATGTGAAACCCTGCGAAATATGGCCTACGGAAGAATGTCCTGTGGATTCTTTAGCGATTTGATTACATACTATCGTAACGAAGTAAAAAGAGGTAATAAGTTAAAATATAAAACATGAAACAGCCATGTCAAAATACTTTTGACACATAAGGTAATGATTAATGGCGTGTTCCATCTGTCCTTAATAAAAAAAAATAAAAAATAAACAGATGAAAATTATTAAGTATTACATATTTGTGGCGGTCGTAATCGTATTGGCCGGTTGTAATCCATGGGAAGATGTAAGAAATACTGTGGATGAGCGCAACAAAAACCTGTTCGAAATTCTCACTGAAAATCCCGACTTATCAACTTTTGTGAAGGCACTCGAAACAACCGGTTATGCCGAAAAACTTAGCGCTGATATGAGTTTTACTGTGTTTGCTCCGACCAATGCAGCACTTGCAAATCTGAATTTGAACGACAATGAAGCACTTACAGCACTCGTTGAAAGTCATATTTCAGAAAAAATTGCATACACCGATAAGACAGGGGTGTTTAATATTGACCGTATTTTAATGTTAAATGACAAATATGTAAATATTATCAACAATTTAGTTTCAGGCGTTACAGTCAGTAAATGGAACATTGCCTCCAAAAACGGAGTACTGCATATTTTATCCGGTACAATAGACAATCGGAAAAACAGCTGGGAATATCTTCAAACCCTTGAAAATAATCCGATTGTCGATTTTATTGCCTCATTCAACGAAAAGGTAATGGACATGGACAGAAGCGTGCAAAAAGGAGTAAACGCCAGTGGAAAACCTATTTACGACACTGTCTGGACATACCGCAATACACTGCTCGATTCAACACCTTTAGCCGACGAATCGTCCTCCTCTACTTATATTTTACTTGAAAAGAGCGGTTTAGATAATCTGATGGTGAAATATGCAAAATATTTTGCTCAGAAAGATTCTGTCGGAATGTTGCGTCAGATTACCAGGGAAATAATCTCTGACATGGTTTTACCCTATACAAAGATTAACACCTCGGGGCGCTTTCTCAATTCGTCGGGAGTATTGATTGATGTGAATTATACCAATATCACCGATAGCGTTATAACCTCTAATGGTATAATTTACAAAGCAAAAACGACTGATGTGAAAATGTACCAAAACAAAATAAAACCCTTATTTATTGAGGCAGAAGATTTTGTATCCAATTGGCCGGATGCACTGCAAACCCGTCCGCGAAGCTGGGCAAGTGGAGGAAAAGATATCGTGCTCAAATCGCGAACACGTCATTCGTATGATTGGTCAGAGCAATCAACTTACGAACTTGCTACCAAAACTCCGGCAGGAAAAGATACCGTA
>JAGPGR010000085.1 GCA_018055865.1 Paludibacteraceae bacterium
AGAAATACTTGGATAAAGAAAAGGTGGATATACTGGTACTCGGGCTCCCCACTCAAATGAGCGGAGCTGAGTCTCAAACTATGCCACAAATCCGGACGTTTGCTGCAAATCTAAAAAAAAAATTTCCTGACATCGAACTTGTTTATGTTGATGAGCGTTTCACATCTGTATTGGCTCACAGGGCTATGCTCGAAGGCGGTCTAAAGAAAAAAGCCCGTCAGGACAAAGCGCTTGTTGACAAAATCAGTGCTACCATTATTTTACAAAGTTATCTGGAAAGTCTCAATGCTAATTAAATCAGGGTTTTTCAGATTTTTTACTCGTAATTGTTAATTATTACGCTGAAAGCCCTCAGCCGGAAGCAAATTTCTAATTTTTCAAGTTTTCTATAAAAAAATGATTTTACCGATTTATACATACGGAAATCCTGTACTCAGAAAAGTAGCTGAACCAGTTACGGCCGATTATCCCAATCTCAAAGAACTGGTGAATAACATGTACGAAACCATGGTTCATGCCGAAGGCGTTGGTCTGGCCGCACCTCAGATTGGGCTGCCTGTTCAGCTTTTTGTGGTTGATCTGGCACCGCTCAAAGAGGAACATCCGGAACTGGGCGATTTTAGGGTAACGTTTATCAACCCTGAAATACTGGAAGAGAGCGAAGAAGAAGTGGCTTACGACGAGGGCTGCCTCAGTATTCCGGGGATCAGCGAAACGGTTGTAAGACCTGAATATATCAAAATACGTTACTTTGATGTCGATTTTAATGAACACATACTCGAACTGGATGATTTCAAAGCGCGGGTAGTGCAGCATGAATACGACCATTTGGAAGGTCATTTATTTACCGACCGGATAAAACCTCTCCGGCGTCAACTACTGAAAAGCAAACTGACAAACATTGCCAAAGGAAAAACCGAATGCAAATACAAAATTAAATAAACGAAGAAATCCGATCATTGAATCGGATTTTTTCTTTTATTATCACTGTTTTTCGTCTGTTATTTCAGTTTTGGATTTGGTTTCGTTTTTCTTCGAGCTTCTTGAAAGTGAGGTTGGAAACTTTATATTCCGTATCTCTTTGTAATCCCTTGCTTTGAATGGCGTAGTTACTTTTGTGTTGGCTATAGAACCCGGGATGTAATCTTTTCTGTACATATTGAAAAACAGGATAAAAATGGACAGCAACAATGGTCCGAAAATCACACCCCAAAAACCGAACATCGGAATACCGAGTATGACACCAAAAACTGTAATAAGCGGATGAATATCAGCCAGTTTTTTTTGAAGCAGCAGGCGAAAAATATTATCGACAGAACCGATTACAATCATTCCGTACAAGGCAATTCCAATGGCCGATCCGTACTTTTGCTGTACTACAAAAGCTATGGCAAGCGGAATGTACACAACAGCGGTACCAACCAGAGGAATAATAGTGGCAAAAGCGGTGAGAATGGCATACATAGCCGGACTGGGTACACCTATAAGCAAGTAACCAAAATAAGCAAAAATACCCTGAATTATAGCCAATAAAGGGATTCCCAATGCATTAGCCTGAATGATTGATTTGGTTTCCTGAACGAATGACTGCTTGTTTTCAGGTGAAAAAGGTAATATCTCACGAATAGTTGCTTCAAAATCTTTGTAACTGTAAAGCATAAAATACAGTACAAATAGTATCACGACCGTATTCATCACGAAAGAATAAGAATTGGCTGCCAGAGTTTGAACCAGATTACTTCCAAGCTTCGGAATGAATGACAAATTTTCAGGAGTAAACAATTCAATATTAAAACGGTTTTCAATATTATCTATAAAAGTATAAACAGACACTTTTATTGCTTCCGGATCTATCTTTATACCTGAAATTGTATCTGCTACCATAAATCCGATTCCTGTAAGCGGTATCAGGAAAATAAAAAGCGCTTCCAGTAATATTATAGTGGCAGCTACTCCACGCGACATTTTTTTCTTCTCTGTCAATGTTTTCATCTGACCTCTCAAAAGTACATACAAGGTAGAAGCACCCATAAAACCGCCGATATAAGGGCGCATTTCCTTAAATAAAATAAGACCAATCACAATTATTAAAATCAATAATATGTATTGATATTGTTTTTTTGAGAATGCCTGGTCTGTCATTTTTTTTTTGAATTATATAGATGATTTTATACCAATCTTCTGATTAAGTCTTCCTTGCTGCCATACAGCATATTTATTACCGGCACTTCTATCATGGTGTACGCACCTGCATTCATACGGGTAGTAGCCCGCGCACAAGCTATGAGCACCTGTGCTGTGAGTGCCGGATTGTTAATTTTCATATTAAATTCAAAAAGCTGATTTTGGGTTTTGCCCGATACACCCTTGCGAACCATGTGCACTCCGTGTCCCATGTCCTGCAGATTGTCCACACTGGATACCTCAAAAACATGCGTTTCGTCGTGTGCAAAATAGGCATCGGTTTTTATGTCATTTTCCACTTGTTTGAAATCGGCACCCTCGTTCATTTCCACATAAACCATGCGCCGATGAATACCCGTTCCGAGCGGAATAGTCATCGAAAGCCCTTTTTTCACACCTTTAATGGCTTTCACAGCTACAGAATGACCCATACTCATGCCGGGCCCGAAATTAGTGTACGTAATTCCTTTAGGTGCAATGGCTTCGAACAAAGCACGAACTACCGAATCGCTTCCCGGATCCCAGCCGGCCGAAATAATGGAAACGGCATTGAACTGCCTGGCTACCGGTTCGAGCTCCTGCTTCAACTCCCAAATACCACCGTGAATATCGTAACTATCTACCGTATTGATTCCCATAGCCAACATTTCCTTTGCCATAGCCGGAACGCTTCGGGTTGGAGCACACAAAACCGCAACCTGTACTCCATCCAGCTTTTTAATGTCATCCACCACGTAAATTCCGTGCAGCTCTTTTGCTTCATTTTCGCTCATCACGGTACTTCTGCGCACCAATCCTGCCAACTCGAAATCGGGTGAAGCTTCAATTGCCTCGATTACCGACCTACCAATATTTCCATAGCCCACTACGGCTGCTCGTATCTTTTCCATTTCTCTTTTACGTTATATTTTATTGCAAAATTACTAAAAAAAATGACAGACTACAATGTATTCATTCAATTTATTACTTGTTTTTTCAGAACTCATTTCAGGAATATATTCTACACAGCGAACACAACAACTGAAAATAGAGAATGACCGAATTCGCAAACAGAATGGTTTGTATTTAAGTATAATTATTCTTTTTGAAAAAACAAAGTTTGAAAAATAATATAGTAACTTCAAAAATAAATTGCAATAAGTTTTGAATGAATAATTTTTTGGAAAACTATTTATTCAAAATAAAAAATTATATACTTGTATTTCTGCATTTTAATTTTCATTTTGGAAAACTTTTGGAAAATTGACTAAAATATTTTTTATTTTTCTTGCCTGTATTTCGAAATTAATTACTAACATTGTAGTCCCGAAAATTCAATTCCGAATTTCAACTAAGTCACTGAATTTCATCTAAAATAAAATATAAACAATAAAAAAATCGTGGAAAAGAAAATTTTTAATCAACAAGAAGTGGAAAAAGCAACGCTGAAATATTTTCGCGGCGACGATTTAGCTACGAGAGTATGGGCAACCAAATACGCGTTGAAAGATTCTTACGGAAACATTTACGAGCAGACACCGGACGATATGCACCGGCGACTTGCTTCGGAAATTGCGCGGATAGAGGAAAAATATCCCAATCCGCTTTCGAAAGAAGAACTGTTCGAACTTCTCAGGGACTTCAAGTACATCGTACCTCAGGGTAGCCCTATGACCGGTATTGGAAACGAATACCAGGTAGCCTCTTTATCCAATTGTTTTGTAATCGGTTTTGATGGTGATTCGGATTCCTACGGTGCTATTATTAAAATAGACGAAGAGCAGGTGCAACTGATGAAAAGACGCGGAGGAGTTGGTCACGACCTGTCGCACATCCGCCCGAAAGGCTCGCCTGTGAAAAACTCGGCACTTACTTCTACCGGAATTGTTCCTTTCATGGAGCGCTACTCCAACTCCACCCGCGAGGTGGCTCAGGATGGTCGCCGGGGTGCTCTGATGCTCACTGTTTCCATCAAACATCCTGATTCCGAATCATTTATCGATGCAAAACTGGAAGCCGGAAAAGTAACCGGAGCCAACGTATCGGTAAAAATCGACGACGATTTCATGAATGCGGTGATCGAAAAACGCGAATACTCACAACAATACCCCATCTACAGCAACAATCCCTGGTTCAAAAAAAGCATTAATGCCGAGGCATTGTGGGACAAAATTATTCACAACGCATGGAAATCGGCTGAACCCGGTGTTTTGTTCTGGGATACTATTACCCGGGAATCTGTGCCAGATTGTTACGCAGATTTGGGTTATCGCACCGTTTCAACCAATCCTTGCGGTGAAATTCCTCTCTGCCCGTACGACAGCTGTCGCTTGCTGGCCATCAATATGTATTCCTATGTAAATAAACCCTTTACGCCCGAAGCAACCTTCGATTTTGAATTGTTCGACAAACACGTTCAACTGGCTCAGCGTATCATGGACGACATCATTGACCTTGAGATGGAAAAGATTGATAAAATACTTGAAAAAATTCAATCGGACCCCGAAAATGATGACATTAAGAATACGGAATATCAGTTGTGGGAAAAAATAAAAGCAAAAACTTCACAAGGCCGCAGAACAGGCGTAGGCACCACTGCCGAAGGCGATATGCTGGCAGCACTGGGATATCGCTACGGGACTGACGATGCAATCGATTTCTCAGAAAAAGTGCATAGAGCAGTAGCACTGGCTGCCTATCGTTCTTCAGTGAACATGGCCAGAGAACGTGGTGCTTTCGCCGTTTACGACGCCAAACGTGAAGAAAACAATCCGTTTATTCTTCGATTAAAGGAAGCAGATTCGGCACTTTACAACGATATGGTTCAGTATGGCCGCCGCAACATTGCCTGCCTCACTATTGCCCCTACCGGCACTACGAGCATCATGACCCAGACCACATCAGGAATTGAACCTGTGTTTATGCCCGTTTACACTCGCCGCCGGAAAGTGAATCCGAATGATAAAAACGTTCAGGTGGATTTTGTGGATGATAACGGCGATTCGTGGGAAGAATACATCGTTTTCCATCACAAATTTGTAACATGGATGGAAGCCAACAATATTTCTACCTCCAAACATTACTCCAAAGAAGAACTGGATGCACTGGTAGCAAAATCGCCTTACTTCAAAGCCACTTCCAATGATGTGGACTGGATGAAAAAGGTGCAGATGCAGGGACGAATCCAGAAATGGGTGGACCACTCCATCAGTGTAACCATCAATCTGCCCAACGATGCTTCGGAAGAGTTGGTCGGTCAACTGTACGAAGAGGCCTGGAAATCCGGCTGTAAAGGAGTAACCGTATATCGCGACGGGTCCAGGGCGGGAGTACTTTTAGCTGTAGAAGAGAAGAAAAGTGACGATGAAAAGAAAGACGACAAGGAACATTGCGTTTGCTATGATTCTGCCACACCGCTGGTTCGTCCTGCAGTATTGAACTGCGAGGTGGTACGTTTCCAGAACAATAAAGACAAGTGGATAGCCTTTGTAGGGCTGAAAGACGGAAGACCTTACGAGATTTTCACCGGAATAGCCGATGATGACGATGGAATAATGCTGCCCAAAACAGTGACTGAAGGAAAAATCATCAAGGTGAAAAACGAAGAAGGACAAAGCCGCTACGACTTCCAGTTTGTGAACAAACGGGGCTTCAAAACCACTGTAGAAGGACTTTCGTACAAATTCGACAAGGAATTCTGGAACTACGCCAAATTGATATCTGGAGTTTTGCGCTACGGTATGCCCATCGATCAGGTTATCAAACTGGTATCAGGTCTGCAACTCGACAGCGAATCCATTAACACCTGGAAAGTAGGCGTAGAAAGAGCGTTGAAAAAATACATTCCCGATGGCACACAAATTTCGGAACAAGCCTGCCCCCATTGCGGACAAAAAGCACTGGTTTATCAGGAAGGATGCCTCACCTGTAAAAACTGCGCCTACTCCCGATGCGGATAGGATAATTTTATTTTTTTGATAATTTTTTTAGCAAGGAGAAAGACGGGTGATAAGAGCTCGTCTTTCTTTATAAAGTCATTTTTTTATGAGAATGAGAGCTATTATAGCTTGTTTACTATGGGGGTCAGCATTTGCAGGAGCCAAAATCGGCCTTCAGTACGCCGAACCGATTTTTCTGTCGGGCATCCGGTTTATACTGGCCGGATTGATGTTGCTGCCGGTGATGTATTTCAGGAAAATTGACCTGCTTCGTGCCGTGAAAACTCACTGGCAGTTCATGTTTCTGTTTGCATTCGTGCAAACATTTCTGCAATACGGACTGTTTTTTCTCGGCATCGACAAAGTGCCCGGTGCCACATCATCCATCATCGTTGGAGCCGGACCGCTGTTTGTAGCCATCATGGCGCATCTGACGCTGAAAAACGACAGAATGACTCTCCGGAAAATGGTGGCTATCGTGCTGGGTTTTTCAGGTATTGTATTTATCAGCCTGGCTAAAGGGAAAATTTCGGTCGATAATCCGTCGTTCTACATGGGAATTGGCTTGCTTCTGCTGAGCAATATTGTAGGTAGCTACACAAACATCATGGTGGTAAAGAAGAAAGAAAGCCAAATTTCACCTTTTGCCCTCACATCCTTTGCCAATTTTACGGGAGGGATTATGCTTTTAATCACCTCACTCATTATCGAGAAGCCTGCTACGTTTCAGTTTCCTGCCGAATTTTACGCTGCACTGTTTTGGCTCGCATTTATCTCGGCAGCAGCTTTCTCGCTTTGGTACGGATTGCTCAACAGACCGGGTGTAAAAGTCTCGGAACTGAACATCTGGAAATTCATCATTCCGGTTACAGGCAGTATTCTGAGCTGGATTTTTGTGAAGGGCGAAAGCCCCGATTTACCTACCATTTTCGGCATGGTGGTGATTGCAGCTGCTTTGTTGCTGGTACAGGCGCCTGATAAATTTTTTCTGGAATGGATAAAACGCAGAAAAGCGAATAAAACAGAAATAACATGAACGCTGACAGCCTTATTTTCGACATGGATGGCACGCTTTGGGACAATGTAAACTCTTACGTCAGAGCCCGGAACAACGGATTGGAAAAAACGGGACACAACGTGCGGGTAACCCGTGATGATTTGCTCAGCCTGATGGGTAAAGAAGCAAGAGTTATGTTGAATGCAGT
>JAGPGR010000086.1 GCA_018055865.1 Paludibacteraceae bacterium
AATAAAGGTACGACCTTAATTGACATCCGGTATTAGTTAAATTTACTCAAAAGAAATTTGATAATTTGTGCGTTTTTTCTTAATATAATACCTTTATACTGAATTTATTACAATCATTTATGTCTTCATCAACTTCGAAAACAAAAAAACAACTGATAGATGTAGCCCGCGAGCTGTTTGCGTCGAGAGGCAGGCGCAATATTACCATGAACGACATAGCAGAAGCTTCAAAAAAAGGAAGGAGAACGCTTTATACCTATTTCAAGAGCAAGGACGAAGTGTACAAAGCTGTTATTGAGAATGAAGTAAATCTGGTAATTGAAGCGCTTGAAGAAAATGCCAAAAAGACCATGGAAGCCTTTGAAAAGCTTAAGAATCATATCTTTATCCACCTTGATTCTATTAAAAATTCGGTAACCCGCAACGGGACGCTCCGTGCCGATTTTTTCAGGGATATTTACGAAGTGGAACGTTCGCGCCGCAGAATGGACGTGGCAGAATTGAAGTTAATTAAAAACATATTGGATGAAGGACTGAAATCAGGAAATTTCAAAGAGATGGATTCGGAAATGCTTTCTACCATCATTTTGTATTCGCTCAGAGGGCTCGAAATTCCTTACATCCGTCAGAATCTTTCCTCCGAATTTGATAAAAACAAGCACGAGATAGTCGAGTTTGTGTTCAGAGGCATTTGGGTCGATAAGCCGGAATGATAAATGTGGTTAATAAACTCAGCGGGGGCATGATTTTTCGTGCTCCCGCTGATTAATTGTTATGAATGAAATTGTGCGTTGCGCTTACTTGTTCAGAAGCGATTTTACTTTTTCCGAAATCATTCTGCCATCGGCTTTGCCTGCCAGCTGCCTGGTAGCAGCTCCCATCACTTTGCCCATGTCCTGCGGACCTGCAGCTCCTGTTTGTGCAATAATTTCGGTCAGAATGGTCTCCAGCTCCCTTTCGCTCATGGGTTGAGGCAGGTATCGCTCTATCACATCGGCTTCAGCCAGCTCTTTTTCGGCCAGTTCCGGGCGATTTTGTTCGGAATAAATCTGAGCCGTTTCTTTGCGCTGCTTCACCATTTTTTGCATAATTTTTATGGCTTGCTCATCGTGGAGCGTGCCGTCGCTGCCTTTGGCCGTTTTGGCTTCAAGAAACTCTTTTTTTATTCCTCTGAGTGCTTCCAAAGCCACTTTATCGCGAGCCAGCATGGCTGTTTTAATGTCGTTGCTTATTTGTTCGAATATTTTTTCCATTTTCTTTTGTTGATTGGTTATTTTTTAAGAAAGCGGCGTTTCCATGCCGGAATTTGTTCCACTTTGCGGAGTGCATCTTCATTTTCAAGGTCGAACAGGTCGACTACCGGCAAATCGTCTTCCGGAACAGCCTCGAAAGGTATTTGTTCCTGCCAGTTTTCTACTGCTATAGGTTCTCTGGTTTGGGCCTGTTTGATAGAATCGCCGTAAAGTTCGCCCATTGCTTTGTTTATTTCAGCATCGTTTGATTTTTTCTGCTCTTCCAGTTCTTCGTCGAAAACGTTGTTTTCAAATTCACCCGATTCATCTTCTTTGGCTTCTTCCTGAATTTTGTATTTTTTCAGAATAGCAGCCGGCATTCCGGGAATGTCTTTGACGTCAAATCCGGTTGCAATCAGCGTTATTTTCACTTCATCGCCCAGCGAATCGTCAAAACTTGCTCCCCAGATAACCGTCACGTTTTCGCCCACTTTAGCCATGAAATCGTGTATCTGAGTAATTTCTTCCATTTTAATTTCATTGCTGTGTGAGCAGTAAAGACTCAGTAGCACTTTGCCGGCACCGTTCACGTCGTTGGTGTTGAGCAGCGGTGAGTTGAGTGCATCTTCAATGGCTTTTTTAATGCGGTTTTCCCCCGAAGCGTAGCCCGTATTCATGATGGCTACTTTTCCGCCGCGCATGATGGTGCTTACGTCAGCAAAGTCAGTATTAATGTAGCCCGGCACGGTAATAATTTCGGCTATTGCTTTGGCGGCATTGGTCAGCACGTCGTCGGCTTTGGCAAATGCATTGGAAAGATTCAAATCCGGATAGATGAGCTTCAGTTTTTCATTGTTGATTACTAAAATGGCATCCACATATTCGCTCAAAGCTACCACGCCTTCCAGTGCTTGTTTTATTTTCACACTGCCTTCGAATGCAAAGGGAATAGTTACGATACCGACAGTGAGAATTCCCATATCGTGTGCTACCTTGGCCACTACCGGCGAAGCTCCGGTGCCTGTACCGCCGCCCATTCCGGCTGTTATAAAAACCATTTTGGTGTTGTCAGCCAGCATTCGCTTGATGTCCTCTACCGATTCTTCGGCTGCACTGCGTGCTATTTCCGGACGTCCGCCGGCTCCCAGTCCCTGAGTGATATTTTTGCCGAGCTGTACTTTGATGGGTACCGGCGAGCGGACCAGGTCCTGATTGTCGGTATTGCATACTACGAAAGAAACGTCTGTGATACCCTGATTGTACATGTGGTTCACGGCATTGCCTCCGCCACCTCCAACCCCGATTACTTTGATAATGGATGAATTGGCAAGGGGCAAATTCAGGGGTAATGTATCATCTAAAAAGTCCATATTATTTTGTTTAAGTATATCTTTGTTATGCTGTTATTTCTGTTGTTCGTTTTGTTCTTTTTCCATGTCATCGTATTTGAAGAGCGATTCCATTCCGATGTTGATCTTATTTGCCATTTTTTTGATAAAATTATTCGGCAATTTGGGCTTAATGGCAGCCTGCTGAATTTCCACCTGTTTTTGAATCAGTTCGTTGGAAAGCAACAATGCTCCAACTGCCTGTGAATACGAAGGATCGAAAAATTTTTCATCCGTGTCTTCCGACAGCCATTCGGTATGATTGCCAATCCGAACCTGAAATCCGGTTTTTTCGGCTATAAATTCCGTCAGGAATTTCAATTTGGCAGCACCACCGGTAATCACTATACCTGAATGCAGCGGGTAGGGGATGCTGTCAATCTGCTGGAAAATGGGTTCCAGCATTTCTTCCAGTCGGGATTCAATAATTGTAGCCAGGAATAAAGTGGATATTTTCACCGGTTCGCCATGTGGATTTTCATTCGGTATCTGAACATTGATCGGTTTTGTTACCATTTTTTCCATGGCACATCCGGTTTTGCATTTAAGCAATTCGGCATTCTGAAAACTGACTCCCAATTCCTGAATGTCTTTGGTAATATTCATTCCGCCCAGGGGGATAACACACAATTCCTGCAGCATGCCTTCGCAGTACACCCCCAGAGTAGTGGTAGTAGCTCCAAAAGCAATAATGGCACAGCCGTCATCGCGGTTTTTATCGTCGAGTATGGCTGTTGAAACGGCTTCAATTCCAAGATGAATGTAATCTACCGCAATTCCGGTGCGTTCTATGCTTCTTTCAAGCGATTCTTTTACCTGATAATTTCCGATAATAACATTGAAATCAATTCGAATATTGGAACCGTGCTTGCCTGTCGGATTGTCAACTCTTTCACCATCAATATAATATGCTAATGGAATGCATTCGAAAACATAAATTTTGTCGTTCTCAACATCTTCTTTGCATTTTTTTTCAATGTCTTTCAGGAGTTTATCGGTCACCAGATTGAAAATCTGACTTTCGAGGGTGTAGGTGTAATGCTTCATGGTACGGGCATTCACACTGATGCTTACCCGACTTATCTGTTCCAGTTTCAGGGAGTTTTGCAGCAATTTGGTAATCTCGTTTACCTTAAAGGCAGCTCCGGTCATTTTCTCCACTATGCCGCTTTTTACATCATCGCTCAGCCGCAGTTGTTCTCCCAACACCTTCAAGGCATGATCATCCTGCACAAATCCGGCTATCGCGCTGATGCGTGATCCGCCAAAGTCGATATATACGAGAGGACTCTTATTCATACATTCAGAAAAATTAGAAATTAGATTTTATAATAAAAAAAAATACCCGAAAAGTGAAACATGAAACCCCATCACTATTTTCTTGTACACACTACCTGATCCTTGTATTGCAGATTAATGGATGAATATGCATTCCATCCGGTTTCATTAAGGCCAAAGAGATAGAGTTTTCGAAGCTTTTCCAGCTTTTGCTTGTAGCGGTCAAAAGTACCCAGTATAATAATATGCTCGCCTACACGGGGCACGAGTTCTACCTGCATCCGGTCATTGATATTGATTTGGGCTATCTGATCGTTCCAAAATGGATCGCGGCTTATGTGCTGTGCAAAATCAAATAGCGGTCCGCAGGCTGTTTTTTTAGTTACTCTTCCAGTTGCTATGGGTACATAGGCAGCAAAATTCAGCGAAACCGGCATTGTTTTTCTCAAATCATCCACATAATAGTTTTCGACACCTACCACACGAAGAACCGGATTTCGTTGTTCGATGTTTATCTGAATTTCGCCTTTCGGTGTTTTGTAACACTCGGCATGACGTACCATCGGATGTTTCTCAATCACATCTTCAATGGTTTTTGTGCGGATATGCCGTAGCGATTTGCCAATCGGATTCAGATCTTTGGATTTCAGCAGCAGCGAAATTTCTTCGTTGCTTATCAGTTTTTTCTGATCGTAATCAGTAATAGTAACATTCACATTTGAGCATACTTTCCTGTCTACCGCTTCAGTCCCTTTAGCATTGGCTATCACTGCATAACCTACACACAGAGCCATTGCAGTGAAAATAAATATGTATTTCAGCAGCCGGGTCATTTTTTCTCCGAATTGTTATTGAATCGTTCTTTCAGGTATTTTTTGATTTCAGGCACCATTTTATCAATGTCGCCTGCACCAAACGTAACGAGCACATCAATCTCTTTTTGGTCTAACAAAGTTAGCAAATTTTCTTTAGTAGTCAGTGTTTTGTGTTGAATACTAACATCTTTTAGAATTAATGCGGATGTAACTCCTTCGATGGGCAACTCGCGCGCAGGATAAATATCGAGCAGAATCAGTTCATCCAGTGCCGACAATGATTCGGCAAATTCACGTGCAAAATCTTTAGTACGGCTGAAAAGATGAGGTTGGAAGATTCCGGTGATTTTTCTGTCGGGATACAGTTGCCGGATAGATGAGATACTTGCCTGCAATTCGCCCGGATGATGGGCGTAATCATCCATGTAAACCACTTTGTCGTTGGTATACACAAAGTCGAACCGCCGGTAAATGCCCGAAAAAGTGGACATAGCTGTCCGTATCTCTTCGTTGGTCACTCCGCAGAGCCATGCCAGAGCCATTGCGGCTACTCCGTTTTCCACGTTTATCATTACAGGTACACCCAGGCGGATATCGTGAATGGTCTCAGTGGGGGTCACAAAATCGAAGTAGAGATTTTCATGGATTTTACGGATGTTATTTGCATGGAAATCAGCTGTTTGTCCCAGTCCGTAGGTGTAAAATTTAACTCCTTTTTTTAATTTAGGTTGAAAATCTATTTTTTTATTCAAAATAAGAGCTCCACCCGGAGCAATGAGCGATGCAAAATGCTGAAAACTATCAATGACAGCTTCATACGTTCCGTAAATGTCCAGATGGTCGGCTTCGAGCGATGTAATTACAGCCATGTAAGGTGTAAGATGATGAAATGAACGGTCGTATTCATCGGCTTCCACTACTACAAAATTGCTCTGTGTGGAGATTAGCAGATTTGTGTTATAATTATTGGAAATGCCTCCCAGAAATGCACTGCATTCTACATGAGACTGATGAAATAAATGGGCTGTCATGGTCGAAGTCGTGGTCTTGCCATGTGTTCCGGCAATGCAAACTGCTTTACTTTGACGTGTGATGGTACCCAAAATTTCAGACCGTTTCTGAATGTTGAAATTGTGATTTTTGAAATATACAAACTGCTCATGCTCAGCCGGAATAGCCGGTGTAACTACAACCAATGTTTTGGCCGAATCTCTGAATCCGATTGGAATTTCTGTCTCAGATTCATCGTAATTCACTACTATTCCTTCCGATTCGAGGTCTGAGGTCAATTTGGTTTCCGAACGATCATAACCCGCTACTGCATAGCCTTTTGCATTGAAATAGCGGGCTATGGCGCTCATGCCTATTCCGCCTATGCCCAAAAAATAATATTGTGTGAATTTATCATTCATATTCTACATTTCAAATTATCATTTTATCATGAAGTCACCTTGTCCCCGTTTTTATTATCTTAAACACTTCATCTGCAATTCTGTCAGCTGAATTTTTCTGCGCAAGTAAAACGATATTCGCAGCTAGTTTTTCCAGTTCCTTGTTGTTGCTTATCAGTTCCAGCGCTTTCGGAATCAGGTTTTCTGCAGCATCTGCATCCCGAATCATGATAGCCGCGTTTCTATGGACCAATGCCAGTGCGTTTTTGGTTTGATGATCTTCTGCCACATTGGGCGAAGGTACCAGGATTACTGGTTTTTCGAGCAGGCAAAGTTCTGAAATAGAACTGGCGCCGGCTCTCGAAATTACCAGATCGGCAACGGCGTAAGCGTAATCCATTCTCGAAACAAAATCCGTTACAATCAATTCCTTGCTTTCATACTTTTCGGCATCTGAATGCGCTTTTTCGATGTAGAATTTTCCCGTTTGCCAGATAATCTGAATGCCGCTTTTCACAATTTCATCCAGTTTGACAGTTACGCTTTGGTTGATAGTTCGTGCACCCAAACTACCTCCTACGATAAGCAATGTTTTTTTTGCCGGGTCCAAACCGAAGAATTCATACGCTTGCGGTGCTTTGGGCTCAACTGTGAAAAGATCCTGTCGAACCGGGTTTCCGGTCAGTATGATTTTTTCTTTCGGAAAGAATTTCTCCATACCTTCGTAAGCCACACAGATTTTTGATGCTTTCGCAGCCAGCATTTTGTTGGTTACACCGGCGTACGAATTTTGTTCCTGAAGCAGCGTAGGTACACCCTGCCCGGATGCAGCTTTCAGTGTGGGTGCGCTGGCGTATCCGCCTACTCCGATGGCTATATCCGGATGAAAATTGCGTATAATTTTCCGGGCTTTCAGAATGCTTTTTTGTAAATCAATCAGAACCCGTATGTTTTTTAACATGTTTTTTCTGTCAAATCCCCGCACCGGTAGCCCCTCGATAGGATAACCTGCCAGAGGAACCCGATCCATTTCCATGCGGCCAATAGCTCCCACAAAAAGAATGTCTGCCTGCGAATCTCTGGCTTTGATGGCATTCGCAATGCTTATGGCCGGGAAAATATGTCCGCCTGTGCCGCCGCCACTGATTATATAC
>JAGPGR010000087.1 GCA_018055865.1 Paludibacteraceae bacterium
GGCGGCTAGTAGGGCTATGAGCACCAGCGCACCTTCTGTAAGCGTGGCTCAGAATGGCGACATCGTACTTCTGAAGAACGTATGCAGCGTGGAAATAAGCCCGGTGAGCTCTAATGGTTGTGAATAATTCATAATAATAAGTAGCCTCCTAAATCCACCTAAGGGGGACTTTCCGGAAGTGATGTTTTATTTATAAATGAAATTTATCTTACTTATTTTGTTTTCTTCAAACAATGTATCTATACTGAATTTTCCCAAATGGACTTATCAGATCTGCTGTTTTTCCCAAAATTAAATGCCGGTACGTCACAAAATCCCCTTTCGAAGACCTGGCTGCCTTTGGCAGATTTAGGGGGCTTTACCTGTCAATATCCGGTATTACATAGTCCATCGAACCGCCGATACCGATAAAGTCGGTGAGTTTTTCGCCTTTGCATATCAGCGGCATGACCGAAACTGCTGCCAGCGAGGGCGAGCGGAATTTTACCCGATAGGGGTTTTTATCGCCTTTACTTTCAATAAACACGGCAAATTCGCCTTTTCCGGCTTCCACGCTTTGATAATACCTGCCTTCGGGCAGGCGGATAATGGGCTTTACTTTGGCCAGAATATCGCCTTCGGGAATATTGTCAATCAGTTGCTCGATAATGTGGAGCGACTCTTCTATTTCGTCGAGTCTGTTCATGTAGCGGGCATACGAGTCGCCCTCGGTGCGGATAATTTCCTTGAATTCTACCTGACTGTAGAGCGAATAAGGCTTGTGCTTGCGCACGTCGCACGACCAGCCCGAACCTCTGCCGGCAGGACCTGTAACTGCGTAACTGATAGCATCTTCGCGTGTGAGATTTCCGATTTTCACCATACGTCCGAGCGCAATGGCATTGTGAGAGAAGAAATCGTCGTATTCCACCAGTTTCTGGCGCATGTATGGAATAAATGCTTTCACATCTTTCTGAAAATCGGGATAAATGTCGAACATCACGCCTCCAACCACGTTTTGGTTGATAATAAGGCGTCCTCCGCAGGTTTTGTCGAAAATATCGAGTACATGCTCACGTTCGCGTACACCGTAAATGAATGCGGTAGTAGCTCCAAGGTCGTTGCAATGGGCTGCCCAGGCAATGAGGTGAGAACTGATACGATTCAGCTCGTCCATGATAATACGGATGTATTCGGCGCGGGCCGGAACTTCTATTTCGGCGGCTTTCTCAATACACATACACAGTGCATGTCGGTTGATATTGGCCGAGAGGTAATCCAGCCGGTCGGTGAAGTGAAGAATCTGCGGGTAGGTCATATTTTCGCAGAGTTTCTCAATGCCGCGGTGGATATAACCGCTGTTCACGTCAATTTTCTTCACTATTTCGCCATCGAGCGCCGTGCGAAAGTGCATCACACCGTGAGTTGACGGGTGTTGCGGTCCTATATTGATGATATAATCGTCTTCTTCAAAAATTCGGGTAGTGCTTTCGACCAACTTGCCATCGGCATCTTCCAGGATGCGGGGTGCAATGTCCGTTATGTCTTTGTTGACAATGGTAATGGGATTGTGTCTGGAATCGGCGTCGTAGTCCTTACGAAGCGGAAAACCTTTCCAGTCGTCGTCCAGCAGAAACCGGCGCATATCCGGATTGTTGATAAAGCGGATACCAAACATGGCAAATACTTCGCGCTCGTTGAGATGAGCGGCTTCATACATATCGGTAATGGAATACAGCAACGGATTTTCGCGGTCGCCGGTAGCTGTCATAATGACTACTTCGCGGCTCATATCTTTGGAAGAGGAGAGCATGTAGATGACGCCCAGTTTTTCGCCCCAATCCATTCCGGTAAGGTTTATCAGGTAGTCGAAGGGATTTTCTTCGTTTGTGTAGAGCGCTTTAATTAAGGGATGTAACTGATTGGGCTCCACTGTAACGGTCAGCTTTTGCTTTTCTTCAATCACCGCATCGCTTACAACCTTCAAAATTAATTCTTTGATATCTTTCATTCTGTTGATATAAAAAAGTTGTAATGACTTATTTTCCGAATTCGTTTTGGGTGTCAATGGCTTCACCTGTTTTCGGATCAATCAGTGTGGCCGGATTGTAAGGCCTTACGATTCGTTTGTTGCCAAAGAATTTTTCTGCTTTTACCTTGCGTTGCAGCTGCAGCAGGCCATAGAAAAGCGATTCGGGGCGCGGCGGACAACCGGGAATATATACATCCACCGGAATTATTTTGTCAGCGCCGTTTATCACGTGATACGAATTGACAAAAGGACCTCCCGAAATGGAGCATGCTCCCATAGCCACCACGTATTTAGGCTCGGCCATCTGGTCGTACACACGACGGAGCAGCGGGCCCATTTTATGAACTATTGTTCCGGCCACTACCATCAGGTCGGCCTGCCGCGGACTGTTGCGGGTCACTTCCATGCCGAACCGGGCTAAATCGTAATGAGCAGCAGCAGCTGCCATAAACTCAATTCCGCAGCAACTAGTGGCAAATGCCAGTGGCCAGAGCGAATTGGCACGTCCCCAGTTTATCATCTGATCCAGTTTGCCTACTACCACGTTGGTTCCGCCGGCGTTCAACTCATCGATGTATGCCTGCAGGGTGTCGCTGTCCTTGAAATCTTCGGCAGGCAGCGCTTTTATCTTTACTTTATTTACGTCCATTTCAAAATTCCTTTTCTCCAGGCGTAGGCAAGTCCTAAACCAAGAATAATGATGAAAATTAAAATACTGATCAATCCGGACATGCCTAACTGACGAACCACTGTTGACCAGGGTAGCAGAAAAATGGTTTCCACGTCGAACATCAAAAACAGAATGGCATACAGGTAATAACCAACCCGAAATTGCATCCAGGATGTGCCGTGTGTAGGAAGTCCGCATTCATACGGATCGCCTTTCTGAAAATTAATGGATTTGGGTGAGAGCAACAAGGCGGCGCCTAATCCGACAACTACCAATGTTAACCCTGCCAGAAGGACTACCACGAAGAGTGATATATTATCCATAGAACTTTAGTTAAATGGTTAAAGATGAATAAAATGTCTCTTACAATTAACTCTTTTACAGGTGATTATGGATATGTTCTGTGAAAAAGAGTTTTACAGAATGAAAAATGCGTTTTTTAAAAAACTATGCAAAGATACAGAATAGTTTTATAATAATTTCAATAATTGAATAAAATTATAATAATTTTGTAATGTCGGGTTTGCAAAATAGCTGTTTTTTGTGAGGCGAACGGATCTTGCTGCAGCCTTTCAAAGTTACACAAAAAGAGATGTGTCAGCATCGAAAACTAAAAGACGAGAAATATACCCGATTGTAATTTTTGGGAACTTATTATTTCACATTTCACAAGTAGTTCTGGTTAATGCGGACTTATTGATTTATTGATAAATACATGTATCGCTTAGTGAATATTGTGTATATCGCTCGCTATCGGGACTCAAAGATTTTCACTATGTTTCGCAAATAAAATTCATAAAAAAACAAATAAATTGTTGTATGTTCCTGTATATGAATAACATGGAACAAACAGGTAAGTTCCACATCATCATCAATCAACTTCTTAATTAAGTTGCGAAAGTTGAATGATTAATAGTGAAAATGGGAAAAATTTTGAGTATTTGCGTATTTGCGTGAAAATTGATTTATGACTATTCTTTCACTATTCGTTTTATCTTTTTGTTTGCCAGTGTGATTTCATCGCTTATTTCACCCACGTAGTTGGGTTTGGTGCTGGTCGTGTTTTTATAGGTTTTGAATTTGCCCTGCACGCGCACTACAACCGGATTTCTCGTTTTCTTCACCGTGATTTCCGTCAGTGTTATTTCTTTCTTTTTGGCGTTTAATTTGCTCAGATAGAATTCCCTGAATTCCTGCCGGGTGTACATGCCATTATAATAATAAACCGGAAAATCGAATTGTTCGAGCAGTTTGTCCACTCCGGCGGCATCAACGGCTTCTTCGTCGGCCTGGTAGTATGCCCGGATTTGCTCTTCAGTGTTAGGACTGAGTTGCCCGTTATTATTCATGTTTACATAGGCAACTCCCAGGATGATACTAAGCAAAAGCAAAGCCAGCAGCCATCTCCGGGTTCCTTTTTTCGGTTTTTTTTGCTCCGTAACCTTCGTTTCCCGAAATTCTTCAGCTGGTTTTTCACTCAGAAACGGTTGCTGTTCTGTCGAAATCATGCCATCAGATTCGTTTTCCGTTGTAAAATACGCATCATTCAATGACTCAAATGCATAATTTATGTCCCATTCCGTGGGGAGCAATCCGCGTATGCCTTTGTGAATTTCTTCGTTCAGATCCTTGCCTGAGCGATAACGGTTGGAAGGTTCTTTTTCCAGGCATTTCAGTATCAGTTTGTTAAGCCAGTAAGGAAAATCAGGCTCTTCGGGTGTTACGAAATCGGTTTTTTCAATGTTCTTACGCCGGATGCTCCAGATGTCGGGCATTTTTCCCAGCAGCACCTGATTTTTCAGCCGCAATTCCTGTGTCAAATCATCGTAGTCGCTTATCGGAAAAGGTACCTGCCCGGCCAGCATTTCATAGAGCACTACTCCGAAGCTGTAAATATCCGACTGGGTGCCCACTTTTTCTTCTTTCCATTTCTCTGGCGCCTTGAATTCTTTCATGCCATGAACTTTCAGTTCTTTGGAGGCTTTCTCCGGATCGGCAAATGAGAGACCAAAATCTATCAGCTTGTATTGGGTTGTTCCGTCTTCGCCTGTGGTTTTAATGATGTTTTTGGAGTGAATATCGTTGTGAATAATGGCTTGACTAAGTATCATGGTGTCCGACACCAGACCTATCTGGCTGGGTTGCACACTGTTGTGGCAGGCCATAAGCCCGGCCGATATCTGGCGGGCAATCTCAATCACTTCGTTGGCCGGAAGGTATTTTTCATCCCTTATCATGTGGGCCAGCGACTGTCCTTCCACGTATTCCATCAGAATGGCCGGCTTATAATCAATCAGAAAATCGTCGATGATACGTACAATGCTGTCATGACGGAGTTTCTTCAAAAAATCCACCTCGCGGTAAAAATCATTCAGCTCGGCTTCCCTGGATTTGTCGGAAATGTCAAAATTCATGATTTTCAGCGCATAAATTTTCCCGTCGGGTTTGTACCTAACCTTCAACACGCGCGAAAATCCACCTGAACCTATTTCGTCCAGCGGCTCAAACTTTTCATCCCAAACGATATTTTCTTTCATATAAATACGAATTGCACGAATTTAAGCGAATTACACGAATTGAAGCGAATTAGTATTCTACCGCATTGACCAGCAGCGCCACGCGGTCGTTAAACACGATCTGGTCGTCGTCCTGCAGTGGATAAGCCACTTCGGTGTTGTTGATAGAAATGGACTGTACACCGTCCGAAATTCGCACAATTTTTATCACGTGTTGTTTGTTGTTTATCAGATTCGACCGCATCAACTCAAAGCAGCCGGTTTTTTCGTTGTAAATGATTTTGGCAATGGAACGGCTCACAAAGCGGTTTACCTCATACTGTGGTTCGTCATTTTCTTCCGGTCCAACAAAAGCGATGTCGTTGATGATTTTGCCGGCTTTATCCAGATCGGGCATTTTGCACCGGCCTATGAAGTAGGGTTTGTTTCGGGGGATCAACTCAATTTCCTTTTCCCACAATATCCCTGTCAGGGCTGTAACGATGAGTTTCTGCAGTTTTTTTGACTCTTCGAATGTCAACGTGCGGATACTCAGGTCGGGTGCCAGCCTGGTGAAATGATCCACATCGGCCGACGAATAAATGATCTTCACTTTCAATTCGTCCATGTAGTGAATTCCGGCATCAGTAAGCTTGTACTTCAGGTTTTCCATGAATTTTTCGCTGTTGAAAAGACTTTCCACAGCCACCGATGTGGGATCCTGCTTATCCTTCCCGGCGTGCACATGTATTTCCGACAGCCGCACATCGCTGTATTTGATAGCCGACATGGCATTGATAATGGCCTGAATGCTCAGTTCGTTAAGCTCCACAATGTTAGAAACAGGTGTGGCATCGGGTACGACAGCATTCCTGCCGCCAATTTTTCCACCGCCATTATCTTTCTCTTCACCTTTTCCCTCCACAGAAACAGGCTCAGCATTTTCAGATTTCACCGATTGGTTCTGTACCGGTATTTCTTCCGTTTCTTCTTCGTTTCCAAGGTCGGAACCGTAGCGAAGCTTGTCCATCAATTTATTAAAGAATGATTTGTTCATTTTATCCGGGTTATTTTTTTCGACTAATCCAACTGTTTTCTGAAGGTTGGATTAGTCGTGTTGTTGTATAGTTTATTCAATCTGAAATTGTAAATACTTTCTGGAATTTCAAACGTAAAAAAATCCCTTTCACTTAAAAATTCCCTTGTCTTCCCCTGGTGGAGCGAAGCACCGAAGGGGATGGAGCCCGGGATTTAGGGAACTTTTTCTCCATTGAAATACCCTTGCTTGATTCTCGCCAGTATTTTTCCGGCAATTTCTTTGGCATTTGAGGAGCCTCCTTTGCCCTGAATCCGAATGGCAAATGCTACCGGAGAACCGTCATATTTCGAATTGTTAACATAGAAAACGTACCACCCGTCGGTCACTTTCCGAATGCGGGTTTTTCCCGTTTTTTTATCATAATATCGTTCCATACGTTCCGGTGAACCGGTTTTACCGTGAACTGTCAGGCCGGTCTGTAATGAAAATGAAGCCGATTGCTCCCGGAGGTACGAACCAAGCAGGGTGGTAATGCCTTCCTTGTTTTCCAGATCTTCCACCATCGGGTAAGGCGTGGTGTCGTTAGGCGCTTTCATCACAAAGTTGTTTTCGTAGAGTTTCCCGTTGTTGGCTATCGAGCCCATGAGTCGTGCCATTTGCAGCGGAGTGGCTTCTACCGGTCCTTGTCCCCACGCAATCCACGAATAATCCGATTTCATAAACCTGTCGCGCGTGCCCCTGAGTTTCGGATCGTTGAACAATTCTTTGCCGGGTGCAATGCGTTTATACCAGAGTTCTTCGAAATAGATATTGTTGTAATTCTCCGGTTTTTGGGAGTAAAATCCGCCAATGTTGGCAATGTTTATTCCCACCGTATTGTACAGATGAAAGAGCTCCGGGTGTAGCGTTTGGTCGTTCATCAGCGTGATGAAATAGTTGTTGCTGGAGCGGACTATTGCCGTACGCATATCCACATTGCCACTCGGATCGCTTTCGTAGCCCGATTGACGGATTCGCTCGGCTTCGCTTATGAAG
>JAGPGR010000088.1 GCA_018055865.1 Paludibacteraceae bacterium
GATAGATATCCGCGCCAGCGGGTGATAACTCAATAAAAGATTTGAAATTTATTAGTAAAACACAGGGCTGCTCATCACGGGCAGCCCTTTGTATTTGTTTTCTCCGTCGTTACGGATATGTTCTTTAGTTGTAAAGGTTTCTCGCTGGTCGCGGGGATTTTTCGATATCTATCGGAACCCGGATTCTTTTATCCGAACAAGGCACGAAAGGTTATTTGCGAGAGCGTATGCGTTAGAAACGCTGAGCCAATAACCCCACGTTAGGAAACGAGGGGGAGGTGATTGCATATTTATTCAGTTTCACGAGAGGTCGAGTGCCTCGAAGAGGATAATTTTTTTCTGCGTGCCCCGGATCAAGTTTGATCCATCCGTAAATTTTAAAAATTTGACCCGGATCAAGTTTAAAAAAGGTATTTCAAGTTGCGAACGGACCTTTTTTAAAGTTGAAAACACTCCGAACGGATTTGATTTGTGTCGTTTCAAGGTTGAAATTGCATAAATATTTTGCGTTCACTGTCGGATCAAGTTTAAAAAATGTCCAAAACTTTTTGGTGAGTGCTTTTTTAAAGTTGATCCTATCGTGTCAAAAACTTTTACATGCCTTTTCAAGTTTAAAAAAGGTCAGTTCGTTTCGTGAAATTGATTTTTTAAAGTTGAAAAAGGGCTGCGCATAAAAAATGCATATAAAAGTAAAGTTAATCCGGTCGTGATCGGGAGAATTTATGAAGTTTTTGATTCGGGTGAGGGTCATAATATTATTTTCATTTGCCACGCCTTTTAAGGCGTGGATGAAAAAAAATAAGCAAAGGGGCTTTAGCCCAAACTTACACATAAATTTTGGCTAAAGCCTGTTTTTGTATCTCCATTTTACGCCTTAAAAGGCGTGGCAATTAAACCTGGCAATTAAACCTGACAATTAAACCTGGCAATTAATCCTGGCAATTAATCCTGACAATTAAACCTGACAATTAAACCTGGCAATTAATCCTGACAAATAATCCTGGCAATTAATTCTGGCAATTAAACCTGGCAATTAATCCAGCAGGAACCTTCGGGTGCACGGACATTCCTGTCCGTGAATCCGAACGGGTAAGAATACCCGTTCATCCGGGAGCTGTTCATTTAGCTCTGAAGTGCAAGACACAGATGTTCCCGGTTTATCGGGAGTTAGATATCTGCACCAGCACGGATAGGAATACTCACCTGTAATCCTTTATTGGGTTCGGCCAGTAAATTGGTGATTTCAAAATTCAAATCGCCTCCGGCTACTCCGTTTACAAATCTAACAGTGATGGTATGAGTGCCGTGTGGTTCGATGGTGTAATCCCTGAAATAGACTAAATCAGGATTGTGCGAAGTTTTATGCAGATAAAAGGGTAAGTCGGACTTATTTTTCACCGTTATCCGGAAGTTTTTTTCTGTCTTCTCGGTATTTAGAATTTCGAGGGACTGGTGAAAAATTTCTTTCAGGAACTTCTCTTCACCTATCAGCTTGTCGCTGAGATAAACCACAGTCCGGCGGTCTGTCAGCGCTTCGTGGATTGCTTCGGGAGTTCGGGCAGATGCAAAAACCAGTGTCATCGTACGGTGTTCTCCTTCTTTCAGCGTAAAAGGTTCATGAACATCGGAGTTACCAAGCATGGTCAGTTTTTTTTCCATACACCAGCGCTGAGCTTCGGGATAATATTCCGGTCCGTTCACCACTTCAATTCCCTGCATCAGTCCGGCATCGTAAAGCTCGGTATGCTCCTTAAACCAGCGTGTGGTATCGGGTTGCTGTGCATCCCATCCCGGGTGATTCCAAAAAATAAAAGCATTCTGAGCCCTTGCAGCTTTGAAAGCATCCATATAAGCCGGCACATCGAGCGCGTTGCAGTCGGTGAGAAACAGCGCGTTGGAATGGCCGGGAGGCATGGAACGGGTAATTTCAGAGCCACGGATAAGAATGATATTGTTAGACCGGGCTGCTGCTTCGGCTATTTCGTAGGGTCGATTGAGAGATGCTCCGGGCATATCATTCTTGTGCGGGCGGTATTCGATGTGATCGGTAATGGCAATGACATCGAGACCTTGTACATAAGCTTCACCCACACGAACCGTAGGCCAAACCAGCCCGTCGGAAAACACCGTGTGCATGTGGAAGTCACATTTGAGCGTTTTAAATCCCAATATATCGGGGATCTGAATTTCGTTTCTGACCTGCGAAAACGTCAAAGCGGAAATACTCAGCAGTAAAAATATTAGCAGTTTCTTCATGGTTATAAAATATTGATGGAATTAATCTATTAATTTCACGAAATTACATAATTTTTCAATTATTCTGTAATCCTGTTATCGTTTTTATTTAAGTTGCAGGCACATTTTTTCAAATTTTCTTTGTTCGTTGCTCCCCTGCTGGATTTCAAATAAAAAATAGCTGCCCGAATGAGCAGCTATTTTTTGATTTTTACTTAGACGAAATCTTTTCTATTTCTTCTTGCAGGTCAATTTCTTCTCCTTTTTTGTCGTAAAATTTGTATTGCAGAAAACCCAGTTTCTGGGACGGAATGACTTTGCAGCCTATTCCGTATTTTAATTTCCATTTCATTTTCATGGATGGCAATCCTCTTGAGATGTAGGCATCTACATACGGATGAATATGCAGCGTGAAGTCTTTCACTTTCAGCTTGCCGACCAGGTAATCGATTTTACTTTCCAGTTGATCGGTAAACAGTATGGACGGCTTTGTGCGCCCGCTTCCGTAGCATGTCGGACAAGTTTCCTCGATATCAATGTCAATAACCGGGCGAACCCGTTGTCGGGTAATTTGCATCAGCCCAAACTTACTCAGCGGCAAAATGTTGTGTTTTGCTCTGTCGTCGGTCAGATTTTCCCGCATACGGTCGAAAATCTTTTGGCGATTTTCGCCTTCGTGCATATCAATGAAGTCCACCACTATAATGCCTCCCATATCCCGCAATCGCAATTGCCGGGCTATTTCATCGGCTGCAGCCAAATTTACTTCCATGGCATTTATTTCCTGTCCGCTTCCGGCTTTAGACCGGTTTCCGCTGTTGACATCAATCACATGCATGGCTTCTGTGTGTTCAATAATCAGATAGGCTCCGCTTCTGAATGACACTGTTTTGCCAAGGGCAGATTGTATCTGCTTGGTGATTCCGAAATGATCGTAAATCGGAATATCTTCCTTGTACAGTTTTACAATGTCTTTGCGTTCGGGAGCAATCAGTTCAACATAATCACGCACTTCTGTGAAAACGTCTTTGTCGTTGACGTATATGTGCTTAAAATTAGAGTTGAACAAGTCTCTGATTATTCCTACCGTGCGACCTAATTCTTCTGCTATGAGCGTTATTCCCTGAGATTTCTGAATCCTGGGCAACGTTTCTTCCCAACGTTTTACCAGGATTTTCAGTTCATTGTCAAGTTCCGCTACTTTCTTTTCTTCGGCAACCGTACGAACTATTACACCAAATCCTTTTGGTTTTATGCTCTGTATCAGTTGTTTCAGTCTGATTCGTTCTTCTTCCGTTTTTATTTTCTGCGAAACAGAAACTTTATCGGCGAATGGTATCAGTACCAGGAATCTTCCTGCTATTGAGAGTTCGGCTGTGAGTCGCGGACCTTTGGTGGAGATGGGTTCTTTTGAGATCTGAACCACTATTTCCTGTCCGGTTTTCAGAATGTCGTTTATTGAGCCGTTTTTCTCAATTTCGGGAAGCTGTTTGGCTTTTGCCAGACCGGGTGTTTTTTTGCGGTCGCTTTGCACCTGTCTGATAAAGCCATTTAGAGTGTTGAAATTGTTACCTAAATCAAGATAGTGTAGAAAAGCGTCTTTGTCGTAGCCAACATCTACAAACGCTGCATTAAGTCCGGGCATTATTTTTTTTACCCTTCCCAGATAGATATTCCCAACGGCGAATTTCTCTTCCCGTCCTTCTTCGTTGAGTTCTACCAATCGTTTGTCCTCAAGCAGCGCAATTGAAATTTGAGATGGTCTTACATCTACAATTAATTCGCTGTTCACTTGTTTTCGATTTATGTATTTTTTTGTTTCAGACTTGTCTGATTTCAGATTTCAGATTTTAAAAAAGTTCTGTGTCCTGTTATCCGGCAAATCTGTGTTTATAAAAAACAAACTTAAATCCAAGAAGCTCGGTTTTAAGTTTGTTTCTTTGGACCTTTTTTGAACTAATGTCCAACAGACTATTTCTTTTTATGTCTATTTTTTCTCAGTCTTTTTTTCCGTTTGTGAGTAGACATTTTATGTCTTTTTCTTTTTTTACCGCTTGGCATCTTTCGTTAAAATTTAATTCGTTAAATAATTATTTTACAGTACCAGTAAAAGTCTTAGCCGGTTTGAAAGCAGGAATGCTGTGAGCCGGAATAATAATTGTGGTATTTTTAGAAATGTTACGTGCTGTTTTTTCAGCTCTTTCTTTGATAATAAAGCTACCGAAGCCTCTTAAATATACATTTTCCTTTTTTGCCAAAGATGCTTTTACAACATCCATAAAAGATTCAACAGTTGCCAATACAGTAGCTTTGTCAATACCTGTATTTTTAGCAATTTCGTTTACAACGTCTGCTTTAGTCATTTTTTTAATTTTTTTTTATTTGTTATTAATATAGTGTTTTATTATTTTTTGAAACGGACTGCAAATATAGAGTTTTTCTTCTGATTAAAAAAGAATTAGTCGGGTTTTTTCAAAATTTTATTTGAATATTTTTTTCGTAACTTACTGATTGAGTAAATTTTGTATTTCATTCAATTCCATATTTCTTCCGACGATTTTTCCGTTTTTATCTATCAGGACAGTGGCGGGAATTGAATTTACCGCGTAGAGTTTAGCTCCTTCGCTTTCCCAGTATCTAAGATCAGACAAATGATTCCACACCAGTCCGTGTTTTTGAATGGCATTTAACCAGTCGGCCTTTTCTTTATCCAGCGATACACCCAGGATGTCGAATTTAGTGCCTTTGTTTTTGGCGTAGAAAGCCGTCAATTCGGGGAATGAACGGATACACGGGCCGCACCACGCTGCCCAGAAATCGATGAGCAGGTAATCGGATTTGCCCACAAAATCGGCCAGAGAGGCTGATTTACCATCGGGAGTTGTCAGCGTGAAATTTACGTAAGGCTGCCCGACGGCTGTTTTCTTTTCCACTTCGGTAGCAGCCATAAGTTCGGCAATGCGGGGGATTGCTTTGGTGTTGGCGTCCATGTTGGCAAACAGGGCCTCTTTTTCATCGGTAGTCATTCCGTAGAAATTGCTCATGAAAATGTGCGAACCTGCCAGTGTATTCACATTTTTCATCACATTATCTATCAAATTGGTTTTCAGCTCCTTATTTACCTCTTTTGATAATTCCCGGAATGCTGCCATCATATCGGGAGTAGGTTCCTGCGTATTTTCAGGCATGATTTCTTTCATTTTCTCATTCGCCTTTTGCTGTATTTGATTTTCGGTGGTGAAAAACTGCGCCAGCACATCATTTTGAGGCGTTCCTTTTACCGTTACGTTGAAACTGCTGTCCATCGAGGCAGTCATGGTTCCGTTTTCAAGAATAAAATCGCCGGTTTTCTTATCACCGGATACGGTTTTGAATCGCAGATACCCTACTTTGGCAGAATCGGTTGCACCCTCGAAAGAAAAACGACCGTTGAGCACCATCGTGCTGTCCAGGTCTACCCACTCGCGATTGACGCGTTCACTCAAGACAACCGTAGTGCTGTCGAAAAATGTCGGATTTTCAAAAGTTCCGGTAATTTTATACCCGCTTTGCTGACAACCTCCGAACACCAGAAGCGACAGGAGAAAGAATACTGTTTTTTTGTACATAGTTTATATCGTATTTTTGTTTATAGTAAATATGTGAATGATGTTTTGATTACCTGAGTCGGCCATTGAGCTTTCATTGGTGTAATTCGTAATTTTATCTTAATTTTGTCTGCAAAGTTGCAACTTTTTCGGTAACAAAACAACACTTCAATCAACTAATTTTGCATTAAGTTGTTAATTTTCAAATAAATAATATTCCATAATCGTGAATAAAAATCATATCCGGAAAATCCGGCAACTGCTGAAAGACTGGTACCTCATTCATAAAAGAACGTTACCCTGGAGGGAAACCAATGATCCGTATAAAATCTGGATTTCAGAGATTATTCTTCAGCAAACCCGTGTTAATCAGGGTTTGGACTACTACATTCATTTTATTGAACGTTTTCCTGACGTGAAAAGTTTAGCCACTGCTGATGAAATGGAGGTATTGAAATACTGGCAGGGACTTGGATACTATTCCCGTGCACGCAATCTGCACAAAGCAGCCCGAAAAATTGTTACTGATTTTGATGGTAAATTTCCTTTAACGTATAGTGAGGTAATTTCACTCCCGGGTATAGGCGAATATACTGCTTCGGCTATTTGTTCGTTTGCCTTCGATCATGCGCATGCAGCAGTTGATGGCAATATTTTTCGGGTTATTTCACGCCTCGTAGCCGACGCCACCCCTATTGACACTCCGAAAGGTAAAAAGTTTTTTACCGAAACGGCACAAATGCTGCTCGACATCAAATCGCCCGGGCTTCACAATCAGGCAATCATGGAATTCGGTGCGCTGCAATGCACACCGGTAAATCCCGATTGTGAACTATGTGTGCTTCGCGATTTTTGTGAAACTGATAAACGGAGTCTTGTGAATCAACTACCTGTAAAACAGGGCAAAACAAAAGTGACAAACCGTTATTTCAACTATTTCTTTATCAAAAATAGTGAATTCACCTACCTGCAAAAAAGAACGGCAAAAGACATTTGGCAAAATCTGTACGAATTTCCATTGATTGAAACTGACAGGGCGATGAATATTCAGGAACTTACCGAAACAGAAAATTTCAAACAACTATTCGCAGAGTGTGAAATCACCATCGGTAAAATCAGCAATCCGGTGAAACATATACTGAGCCACCGGATTGTTAATGCTGTTTTTTACCAGGTGCATATCCCCTCCGAAAATGAGCGCATTTCCACTTTCCTGAAAATCAGAACCGACGAGTTGAACCACTATGCCGTTTCGCGCCTCACAGAGCGTTATCTGGAACAGGATTGAGGATTGTACTGTCTTCACCAATTTTGCTTATTTCGGGACAAGCCGGTGCATTTAAGCGTATGATGAGCATATCCGGTGAGTCGGGGACATATCCAGTCAGGCTTAAATTCAGGCTTCAGAAATCAACCAGCAGCTTA
>JAGPGR010000090.1 GCA_018055865.1 Paludibacteraceae bacterium
TTACCCAACCATAAATAACGCCAGTTGCGGTTGTCTTAGGTGTTCCGACTACAGATGCTCCACCAGCTACCAAAGTAGCGGTTTCATCGGTGTACATGTCTGCTCCGATACCGATCTGGCTACCAACGTTCAATGCCAGGTATTCTAATGAGAACTGAGATTCGGTAATGGTGGCCTTTAATTCTGCTGTGTGATAGAAAATATATTGTAGACCGTTACCTTGACCAGCTCTTACGTCCGTATTTGACAGTGTGGTTTCAATAGACGAATCCAACATTGTCTTTCCAACAAAAAGTAACTGGTCGTCCTGTGTGTATCCACGAACATCAGCTACCGAAACTAAAAATTTCTTCATGTTTTCTCCTTGTTTTGTTTATTTTTATTCGGGTCTTTCGTTTGCAACTTTTTTCTGCAATGCGTCAAGATCCATTTTGGCGTTCTTATGCTTGTCTTCTTCATGAAGATCCGCAAGCCAGTGCTTTGGCATTTCGCCATCCTTCATTTTCATTTGTCCTGTCACGACACCTTCTAAGTAAATTTCGTAATGCATCGCATGATCCGCTCGCTCAAGAATTTTACTGAATTTTCGGATCGTGATTTCGTGCAAATATTCAAAAGAAAGACCAGTCTTAATGACAACTGCCACAAGCTGATCTTCTAAAGAGCAAATTTTATTTTGATTTTGACGCCGTTTATATTCTTCGGCTTTAGCCATTTCATCCCGAACTTCTTTTGAAATTGTTTCATCAATCATTTCAATTTGATTCTGCTCGCAGATAATCGCCTTAATTTCATCAAAATCGGCTCCGTCTATCGTATTACCTTTAACAACAAGCCCTTTGCAGTTTGTTAAGAATTGAACATCTTCAGATTCGGTTAATTCAGAAATGCTTTGGTTCCCCTCATCATCAACCGTTTTTACCATCAGCGTGGTTCTTAAAAGCTGGTCGAGTGCTAAAAAATAAAGCGGATTTTCTTTTCCGACGTGCAACAAATATTCAAGATAAGTCATCGAAATAACTTCAATATCGGGAACGCTATTCTTATCGAGTAGCAAACAAACAACCGATTCATGGAACCGGACGTAATCAATCATCTTGACAGGTTTAATCAAAAAGTTTTTATACGGGACAGGATGATCGAAAATCATATATTTTTCTGCATCCATCAGGCGATATTTACCGACATCGTTAAGCATTTGCCTTTATAGGGAGTTGTCCCAATGGCAGCTATTTTGTCATACCGACTTCTATTTGCATTGAAAAATAAATTTCCGACACCACCGATGTCTTTTCCATTTAAACTTTTGAGTAAAGTCTGCACAATCGTATCGATTTTTGTCTGTTTGTTAATCATTGTGTTTGTTTTGTGATGCGAATAGATTTCGAAATTAATAGAAGCTAGACCGTTTGTGTAGTTTTCAGGCATGATAATCAGCGGGTAAATGCGGATCAATGTCATCACTTCCGTAACAACATCTTCCATACCTTGATCTAAGAAGACCCTGAAATTAACCGGGTCAGCACTTCCGTCGTAGATTAAAGCCGTTTTTTCAGATTTCGTAAGATCGACTTCCTTGTAAGGATTATTCGTGTTGTATTTTAGAATTTTCCAAAGAAGTTCGGCATCTGGAGAAGCCAGTAGATGTTTGAGAATGCTGTATGAGAATTGAGGATAATCATCAAATGTTGCGTATTGTTGCATAATTACCACGCCCCATTCAAGTCAACAGTGAAATCATAAGTATGAATACCACTGGTGCAACGAATTATTAACGGTGAAACATAGTACGCCTGATTATTTCGAATCATGAATGAATTGCCATCAATAACTGTAAACGAATAGTTGATAGCCGGAACGGAGCCAGTTTTTTCGAACGTGAACACTTCAGCAGTTTCAATATCGTTCTGATAAAGTTTTACCGCAATGGTTCTAGCGTCACCCTCGTTTAATCCGCTCAGGTTCGGTGTTACTTGAATATCAAAGACATCCGCTTTTACGTCGGATACCGTAACAACAATCGAATCAACTGCGTCGCTATTAACTCCCAACATACAGGTAATCGTTGCAGAACCAATTGTGCACAATTCAATATTCCCATCTTCATCAATTGTCACGACGTTCGCATTGCTTGAACTCCACATGAGCGGAGCGTCAACAATCACGCCGTTCTTTTTAACAATTGCGTCAAGCTGTTTTTGAACGCCGACAACATCGGTAAAGTCAGGATCATCAATCTCTAACGTAAACCCATCCAAGAATCGGTTTGCAATTCCGTTCTCTAAATCGTCAATGTCAGGATAAACAAATCCGCCCCCAATCGTGAATTCAATCACTGATGGAGAATCATCATTCTCAGTTTCGGAATTTAGATAGTTCTTCACCCCGTCTCCAAAAACTCGAAAAGCTTTTCTGTTGCCTTTTGTTCCGAATAAAAATCGTTGATTAGATTCAATTTTGTTTGTATTGGCATTCCGTTGACAAAATAACCCCGTAAACCCTGAAATAGTCGTTAATTTATCACCATTATAGTCGTTAGACTGTTTGATGGTTTCTATTAACGCACAAGGTTCAGATAGAATATCGCCGTTTTCATCAATCCATCGCAACATATTGTTGCAACGCTTGACCGTACAGCTATTTCCCACTGACTCGTAGGTGTTTGTATTCGTGGCAATCCAATAATTATTTTTCCATTTAAACAACTTACCTACATAAACCGGATCGACATCATTTGAAAAAATGAAATTTTTATAATCATCTCCCAATTTAGCTCCAGTTGATGGATTTGTAATGACCGCATCAACTCGCCCTGTCATATAAGCAAAATCTTTTTTGCCGTAAGTTTGTTCGTATTGGATATCATCAAACACATTCGGGGCAGTTTCTACCCATGTATCGAATGAATTTGAATATTGATTCCGCAGTTCGGTCTTTGGCGGCACGTACTCAAACCATGAATCTGCGTATTGTTTATAATCCATTAAAGATCGCTCGCCTTACGGCACAGGTTGAAACATCGAATCGCAACGCTTTTTACGGTTGCATGGCTTCGATTTTGCTCCTGCTGTAATCCCGCAAGTAAATTTAAGACTTGTTCACAATAGCTATTCGTGCCATAGTTTGCTATTGAGCCTTTAATTTCTATTAGAAGACAATCTAAATTCTTTTCAAAGTTCTTGAGAGCTGTTTTTTCATCGAAAATAACAATGCCTTTTGTATCAATTCCTTCAAAAATCGGTAATAACTTCCAGCAACGGTCACTCAGTCCGACGTAATACTCTTTTGTCTGACTCATTTCGTCACCGATCCGATATAATCCGAAAAGCTGTAGTCAGAAATCTTTCTGCTCAAGTCTTCAAGCTTCTGAGAAATAAGCAATCGTTCAGCCGAAATCATCGCTGGTTCGTTCACTCGCTTGGCAGAATTCTTATCCTGAATCATCGAATTAAGCTTTAAAGTTGTATTTAAGTCTCTTTCTAGCCATTTAATGACTAAACAATCGGATAAAATGTCGATTTCATTGCCATCAAGTGTATCATTGAACTGCTTCAAGTCCTCATCTCGATTAAAAAGATCCTTTCGGCATTTGTTGAATAATGGAAGTCCGTTCAAGAGCAAACCTTCCATTCTTAAAATCCATTTTTCTTCGTCCTCAACCCTCAATTTGTCCATCTTGTAGTCTTGAAATTTAATGGTCGAGGCACTGATAACGTCAGAATATAAGGTGCTCATTTGACTTCACCTACTCTTTTGCTATTTCTTTTGATTTTTTACGTGTCTTAACGATATCGTAAATGTCTTTATTTGTTTTTTCAGCAACCGCATTAGTGATGTTTGCATCAATATCTTCCCCGTCAACCAGCTTGTCGGCCAGCATTTCGGAAAAAATCAATTGTTGTGCGGGCATCATTTTTTCGAATATGCGTAAAAATTTATCTCGTTGTTCGGTAAATAGAGATTCGAACTGTTCTTTTGAAACAATCTGTTCATATGCTTTTTTAAGTCGCTGTTTCTCGATGGCTGTTTCATCACAGATGTAGTAATTCCCATTCACTGTGAATGATTTATTATTTCGAATAACGTCTTTTAGATCGCCATAAGGAATCATTTGATCGTCACCAAAATCCTTAAACTTGTATACTTCTCCGTTACCATGTCCTTTTGTGGATAAATTCAATACGCCCCTGGTTAACGAAACGACTAAGATATCACGATCAGGGTCGGCAAGGTTCTCCTGAACTTGTGGGGTCGAGGTTGCATTCTTCATGAGAAGGGCAATCTGATTTTTCAGTTCCTCAATTTCACTTTTATATTTATCGTCAGCCGTAATTTCAATAACGGGTTCGTCTGCTTTTGCTGTCTTTTTTACTACTGCCATTTATGTTTTCTCCTTTTATTCCGATTATTCGTATAATAAGGAGGGGATCAACCCCTCCATCAAGTCAATTAAGCCAGTTTAATCATTCCGCCGATACCGCCAGTGATTACACCAACACCCCAAGCTAAACGAAGATTTCCGGTTGTCATTAAGTTTGCTGTGTCGAATGTTCCGCCTACATCAGCAAGCATAGAGCCTTCCATACAAACTTTAACTAATTTGTCAGAACCAGAAGGAGCGATTACATAGATTTCGTCATCAGCAATTTTGGTTGCAAATTCAGTTGTGTAATCAGCGATTTGTTCTAATTCAACACAAGCAAAACCGTTAAAATCACGTAAATGACCCAGTTTCACATAGTCAGTACCTAAATCCATACGATAATTCGCATTAGTAGGAAGGATTTTGCTTAACGCCAGAGTTGTTCCTAAGAAAATAGGTTTAGTGGATGTCCACGCCTGAATTTTCTGAGCCAACTGGATTGCAGAATCTTGAGTATAACCGGATACTTTTAAAGCAGAATCGCCAGATGTTGCTAAAGCGTTCATTGCGGTTGAGAAAGTATCGTAAATATCATAAGAAAGAGCTGCATTCAAAGAAAGAGCTGCTTTTGAGATATATTCAGCTAAAGTTTGAGTACCAACTAAAATTTCGTACAGAGAAACACCAACTGTGATGGTGTTAAATTCAGGTACGATTGTTTTGGTGGTTTTGTATTGTCTTTCGATATCGTAAGATCTCTGTGAACGAGCACCTTTAGTTACGACGAATAAATCACGAGGACTGATGTTGAAAGAGAAAGAATCTCCAAACGCCCCATTTTTAAATTCAGCGATTGCCCCGAAAGATTTCATGGCTGCATTAACAACCAATGGTTGAACAACCATAGAAAGAACAGCAAAAGCTGCTTCTTGTACTTGTCGGAAATTTGTATACATTGCCATATCAGGAACGGCATCCATTTTCATACCAGAAATCAGTTCAACTTCTTTAGCGAACATTCTCAGCATGTCTTCATGCATAACTGGCTGTACGGTTCCTTTTGCATAGTGATCCATATATTCTGCCGATTTCGCATAGAACAATTCACGTTCTACATTGCCTTTTGTAAAATTAATTACTGCATTAGTTAACATATTTTATTTTCTCCTTTATTTTCTTACGCTACTGCAACACATTCAAGAATGAATGCTTTGACTCGCTGTGAACCGATAGTGCCCTGTGGAATTGAGAAGTAGGATTCTGCTTCTAATTTGAAACTAACGCCAGCAACAGCGGCGGCTGCCCATGTTAATTTCATAGTGTCTGCGGTAGCTACTACGAATGTGTTTGTGGATTGAGTTCCACCTAAAGCTTCGGCGGTCACTTTGATTTTGTCACCAACGGAAATTCGATGACCATTGAATACGGCTCCAGCAACATTTGTAAATGCTTGAGGATTCAAATCACCAATTTTATATTGATTGCCATCTGCTCCAACGGTTACGTTGCTTTCAGCGGTGTAAGCCATATACAGATTTTTAAGTCCTGCTGATGCGGCTGGAGCTGCGATAGTATAAACCTGAGATTTATCTGCATCGGTTGAAAGTGTGCTTTTCTGGAAAACAAAACCATTATCTACATCTGCTGTAGTGTGAATAAAAGTTTTTACCTTAGATCGGTCGTCCATCGCTGAGATAGACAGTGGGGACATTACTGCTTTATTTGCCATTTTTTATTTCTCCTTTTTCTGTTACCAGGTCAATTCATAGCCTGATTTTTTATTTGTGATTTCTTGTTCGGTTAAAATTCCCATTTTGTTTTCAGTGAATTCTGCTTCGGTTGTTTCAACGATAATGTCTGCTACGAATGCTTTAATTTCGTTACAGAATGCATTAGTGTCTTCCGGCTTCACTGTTTTTGCTCGTTCTTTGAAATCAGCAACTTGCTCTTTAGTGAGTTTTGCTTCGAATTTCATCAAAACTTGTTCAATCGCAAATGTCTTTTCAGACTCCGCTGCTTCAGCAAATTTCGATTCGAATTCAGAACATTTAACTTCCAGTGCTTCTTTTGCGCATTTGAGTTCCGCAAATTCTTTTTCTAAGTCCTCAAATTTTTTCTGATAATCGACAGGTTCTTCAACCGCCATATCTTGTTTGCAACCCATATCGGCTTCGTCTTTAGGATCTTCTTTGGCTTCTTCAGCCGTTTCTTCTTCCTTAGTTTCGCCTCCGGCAGGTGGAGCTTCCATCGCTACGCCATCTTCGGGAATAGCCATTTCAGCTTCTTTTTCAGCTTCTACTGGCGCTTCGAAGATTTCTTTTTCTTTCGATTTCATCTCGTCCTCCTTTTCTTCTATATCATTATTTTTTCTTGCCATCTCTATGCTAAATAGGGCTTCCGCCTGTTCAGCTTTCTTAGCAAATGCCACCATTTCAGCCTGTGCTAATTCACAAGCTGGTGTATAGTCGTCACCGAGCAAGGTCACGCCTTTGTACCGAAACGCTAGGATTCGAGCATTGTTTTCATCATCAACTGCCACATCGGTCAAATAGATTTCCATCGAAACCGTCTTAATCGGGGCATCACCGTTTTCAGATTTTTCTACAAAAAGCTCAAAAACCTCTGGAACATATTCTTTCCAAAGGATTGCGTATACAATAAGACTGAGTGCGCCGGATTCTTCTTCAATAATTTCAGGTTCTTGATTGTCAATCACATAGCCGATAGGGATTTCATCTTCTTCGTGTCCCTTGACATCTCGTGTCCATCGGTCGTATTTTGCAACAATCGGTTTGCCTAAAATTGATGAAGCAGAATTTCGGAGTGCTTCGTCTTCAATATAAAGATCGTGAGCGTTTTCTCTCGACGA
>JAGPGR010000089.1 GCA_018055865.1 Paludibacteraceae bacterium
GTGTATCTGGCCACCGAACTGGTATCCGAAGGTGCCATCAATCGTATTTATTTTCTGCCGATAGTTTATTTTGCCATCAGTTCAGCACTGCTGCTGCTGGCTTATGTGCTCATTTATATTTTTGAGAAAATATTCAATCTTATTTCAGCCATTACGCTTGTAGAGCTCACTAACATCAACAGCAATCTGATGATTAAATTTGCTGAAAATGCTCCCGGAACATTTCAGCATTCGCTTCAGGTGTCCAATTTGGCTACAGAAGCTGCAAAAAAAATCGGTGCCAACGGTTTACTGGTGCGTACAGGAGCTTTGTATCACGACATTGGCAAAATGTTGAATCCGGAGTATTTTATTGAGAACCAGGTAGGTGAAAACAATCCATTGTTGGAAATGAGTTACGAGGATGCTGCTCAGGCCATTATTAAGCATGTATCGGATGGCGTTATTCTGGCTAAGAAAAATGGATTACCGGATCAGATTATTGGCTTTATCACTACACATCACGGACGAACCAAAACAAAATTCTTCTATAATTCATTCATCAACGACAATCCGGGAGTTACACCCAACGACGAAATATTTACCTATCCCGGACCTCTTCCATTCAGTAAGGAAACGGCTATACTGATGATGTCGGATGCAGTGGAAGCCCGTTCGCGTACACTGGGTGAGTATACCGATCTCAGCATTAGTAATATGGTCGATAGCATGATTGATTCGCAAATAGCTGATGGTCAGCTGAAAGATGCACCCATCAGTTTCAAAGATGTGGAAACGGTAAAAAAAGTGCTTGCCGACAAGATTAAAAATATTTACCATTCCCGAATTACTTATCCGGAACTGAATAAGGAAGTTGACGCGAAGGTAATTGAATGATTTTTTTAGCCGAAATTACACCACCACCGATCCGTTGGTCAGTTTCTCGCCCGGCCTTACAAGTGTGAGTGTACCATCCGGATTTTCAGCCGATAGTATCATCCCTTCGCTGTCAATGCCTCTGAGTTTGCGGGGTGCAAAATTGGCAATGAAAAGCACCTGCGTGCCTGCCAGTTCTTCCGGATTGGGGTAGTAAGCGGCAATGCCCGAGAGAATTGTGCGTCCGCCCATTCCGTCGTCCAGTCTGAATTGAAGTAATTTATCTGCTTTCGGTACTTTGGTGCATTCAAGCACTGTTCCGACCCGGATATCCAGTTTCCCGAAATCCTCGAAAGCTACATTTTCTTTCACTGTGGGTGGTGTGTAAGCATTTGATTCGTTAGCTTTTTTAGTATCAAGCAGTTTTTGAATTTGCGCTTCCACCTGCTCGTCGTCAATTTTCTCAAAAAGAAGTTCAGGTGTATTTAATTGATGACCTTCTGCCAGTAAATTCATTTTTCCCAGTTCCTTCCAGTCAAAAGTTGACAGGTTGAGCATTTCGCGCAGTTTTTGAGATGAAAACGGCAGAAATGGTTCAAAGGCAATAGAAAGATTGGCAGCAATTTGCAGACTGATATTCAGAATGGTAGCTACGCGGTTCATATCGGTTTTTGCCAGCTTCCAGGGCTCGGTCTCGGCCAGGTATTTATTCCCGATTCGTGCCAGATTCATCGCTTCTTTCTGTGCATCGCGGAAGTGGAAGGTGTCGAGCAATGCTTCTACCTGTTTTTTTACGTTGGCAAAATCGGCCAGAGTTTGTGTGTCGTATTCAGTCAGTTCGCCAAGTGCAGGCACCCGGCTTTCGAAATATTTCTGTGTAAGCACTAAAGCCCGGTTCACAAAATTCCCGTAAATGGCAACCAGTTCGTTGTTATTTCTGGCTTGAAAATCTTTCCAGGTGAAATCGTTGTCTTTGGTTTCGGGAGCATTGGCTGTGAGCACGTATCGGAGTACGTCTTGTTTTCCCGGAAAATCTTCGAGATATTCGTGCAGCCAGACTGCCCAGTTGCGTGAAGTGGAGATTTTATCACCTTCCAGGTTGAGGAATTCATTGGCCGGTACGTTGTCGGGCAGGATGTAGCTTCCTTCGGCTTTAAGCATGGCCGGGAAAACAATGCAGTGGAAGACAATATTGTCTTTTCCTATAAAATGCAACAAACGGGTTTCGGGGTCTTTCCACCATTTTTCCCACGTTCCGTATTTCTCCGGTTGTTCGTCGCACAATTCTTTGGTGTTTGAAATATAACCAATCGGGGCGTCGAACCACACGTAGAGCACTTTACCTTCGGCACCTTCCACCGGCACAGGAATTCCCCAATCCAAATCGCGGCTTACCGCACGCGGTTGAAGTCCCATATCGAGCCAGCTTTTGCACTGTCCGTATACGTTCGGTTTCCATTCCTTATGTCCGCTCAGAATCCATTCGCGCAGCCATATTTCATGCTTATCCAGCGGCAAATACCAGTGTTTGGTTTCGCGCATCACCGGCACTGAACCGCTTATAGCCGATTTTGGACCGATCAGGTCAGTCGGACTGAGCGAAGTTCCGCATTTTTCACATTGGTCGCCGTAGGCATTTTCATTATCACAATGCGGACATTTTCCGGTTATATAGCGGTCGGCCAGAAATTGTGCGGCTTCGGAATCGTAATATTGTTCGGAAGTTTGTTCTAAAAAATCACCATTTTCATACAAGGTTTTGAAAAAATCGGAGGCCAGTTTGTGGTGAGTTTTCGAAGTGGTTCGGGAATAAATGTCGAACTGAATTCCGAAATCTTCAAATGATTTCTTAATAATAGTGTGATATCTGTCCACAATGTCCTGCGGTGTAACACCTTCTTTGCGGGCTTTGATGGTAATAGGCACTCCGTGCTCATCTGATCCTCCTACAAAAAGGACTTCTTCGCCTTTCAGTCGCAGATAGCGAACATAAATATCGGCAGGAACATAAACTCCGGCCAAATGTCCGATGTGAACCGGTCCGTTGGCATACGGAAGTGCGGAAGTTACAGTAGTACGTTTCATCATTTAGTTGATTCGATGATTAGTAAAATAATTAAGTGGTTGAATGGTTGAATAGTTGAACAGGAGAGAAAATGTAATGTTAACTTACTGAATAGCTCAGCTTAATAAAAACGATGTACCAAAAAACCAAGTGCAAAGGTACAAAAATAATGACATTTTTTACCATTCAGGACTGGTTTTACGTGAACATTCCCGTTAACTTATTTGAAAAAAACAACTATTTCTTTTTCTTTATTTGTTTCCCGTTTTCAAACGTTTCTTCGTATTCCAGTACGTTTTTTTTATTGTATCGAATCCATGTGCCGTGTTTTTGCTCTTTTATGAAGTGGCCGATGCCCCAAAGCTGACCGTTTTCGCGGTAAAATATCCATTTACCTTCCATCTTATTGTTGATGAATGGTCCCTGAGCTTTCAGAGTTCCGTTTTTAAAAAAATAAGTCAGAATTTCGTCTTTCAGTTCGTAAATTTTTTGGCCATTGGTATACGTATTTTTTGCCGGGAGATCCATTGGTAATAAAGTCAAAATTGATAAAATTTTAATAATAAATACAAAGGTAATTTATTCGGACAGAATATTTCATTGAAGTCGTCTTGACTTTTTATAATGCCGCCTCTACGAGGCTTAAATTTGAAACGCCAATAATATTCTACCTCCCGATAGTTATCGGGAATCGCCTCTACGAGGCTGCATTTTCAGCACCGGAGCGAAATTATTGCTTTATTAAAAAGTCAAGACGAACTCATTCAAAAAAATGAATAATCCAAATAGCCCTTAAAATTCCGTAAATAAAATTTTTGCATTTTTTAAACCACTCACTTTGTGTAACTTTGCATCTGTTTTTTAAAAATAAAAATAGACCTATGACAAACGCCGCATCCAATCCGAAATCTCTCAAACAAAAATTCTCCAATGCCTTTTGGGTAGCCAACGGAGTTGAACTGCTCGAACGGCTGGCTTATTATGCCGTTTTTATTGTTATCACACTGTATCTTTCCAATGTGTGGGGCTTCTCGGATATTGAAGCGGGTGCCATTTCGGGTGTTTTTTCTGCTTCGTTGTATTTGCTTCCATTGTTTTCGGGAGCTTATGCCGATAAAATTGGATTTCGTTCGGCTATCATTCTGGCTTTCAGTCTTTTATCGCTCGGATATGCGGGTTTGGGAATTCTTCCTACCCTGCTTGAGAGTGCCGGATTAGTGGAATATGACATGACCACCACTTTCAATGGATTAAATGAAAGCTATCTTCGTTGGTCTATCGTACCGGTGATGGCTCTCATTGTACTTGGCGGTTCGTTTATCAAGTCTGTTATTTCGGGCACAGTAGCACGTGAAACTACTTCCGAAAACCGTGCGCGCGGTTATTCAGTTTTTTACATGATGGTCAATATAGGTGCATTTACCGGAAAAACAGTGGTTGATCCGCTTCGCAAAAGCATGGGCGATCAGGGACTTGTGTATCTGAATTTCTTTTCTGCCTCAATGACTTTGCTGGCACTGATTGCTGTTATCTTATTTTATAAATCGGTGAAAACCGAAGGACAGGGAAAGAGTTTTCGTGAAATCGGGCAGGGGTTCATTCGTGTGCTGACAAACTGGAAACTGTTGATACTGATACTGATAATCAGTGGTTTCTGGCTTATTCAAAGTCAAATGTACGCCACCATGCCCAAATACGTCATACGTTTGATTGGCGAGGATGCTTCACCCGGCTGGTACGCCAATGTGAATCCGCTGATTGTGTTTGTGATGGTAAACTTTGTGACTTCACTGATGAAAAAGAAAAAAGCGCTTTCGTCCATGATGATCGGGATGCTCATAATACCGGTGTCGGCACTGGTAATGTCGTTCGGAAATCAGATTGATTCGCCGGCTATACTGGGGTTGCATCCTGTAGCTTTTATGATGATTCTGGGAATTGCCATGCAGGCAATTGCAGAGTGTTTTATTTCACCCCGTTTTCTGGAGTATTTCTCGCTGCAGTCGCCCAAAGGTGAGGAGGGCTTGTATCTTGGTTTCAGCCACCTGCATTCATTCTTTTCCTATTTGCTGGCTTTTCTGATGGGCGGTTTTCTGCTCGATAAGTATTGTCCTGATCCAAGGCTTTTCAGTTCTGCCGAAGCTTATGCTGCAGCTACCGAGCATGCTCATTACATCTGGTATGTGTTTGTAGGTGTGGGGCTATTGTCGGCTTTGGCTTTGTTTATTTACGGAAAAGTGACCCGCGAAAAACTATAATTCTCTGACTCTTTCGTTGAAATTTATTGCATTTCTGTAAGGTATTTCCAGTACCTTACCGGCATGTGCTGGCGCTGAAGTTTCAGATTTATCCGTTGTTTTATGGCCATAGTTTTGAAATAATCTTTCCACATTTGCTGGTAAAGCAGTTCATCAGCATCCATCTGCTCTGCTTTCAATTTGCCGGATTCGGAAACAGGATCCTCTGTAAAGGTGATTTCTTCAATTTTATGCAGATTGTAGTAAAGTCCGAATTTGCGTTTGGTGTCATAAATAATCCACGGCTGGTCTGCGTAGCGATTCTTGAAATGATTGGCTACAAGCGATATCACATTGAAATCGGGCGAAATCGGTGCAAAATAAATTCCATCGGAAGTTTTCTGAAACCTCACAAACTGTATGGCTTTATGGCAGTTTTGATTGATTTTTTTGTAAATCTCGGAGCAGCGAAGCACATCCGGATCGCCAAAGTTCAGTTCGATGGAAACGGGCGATTTGAAAGCCTTGAAAATATACCTGAAAATGATCAGATCAACCTCCGGAAGCTCCGACAACCAGACCAATAGCAGCATGTGAGATGCTGAAGGTGAAATTTTCTTTTCCAAACCACTCCAAACACGAGCCGATTTTTTCGATTCGGTAACGATAGTGAATGATTTTTCCAGAAACAACGGTTTTACATCATCTGTTTCCAGCATCACGTCCGGTGTCTCGTCTGCTTCAAAAGCAAAAAATACACAGCAAAGCAATCCTTCAAAGGTTTTATCGTAAGTAAAAGCGGTCATAAATGCTTAACGGAAGTTGTCAGACAACAAAATCAAACTTCAATTGTCCCGGATATTTTTCTTTAGTCTTATTGTCTATAAGTTGTTTTCTCACATATTCAGGACTTACTTCATTCACTGTATTCATGGGTAATTCACGACAAACGATGAAGTATTTTGCCCGTTTCATCACCACCCCGATTTTTTTAAGTTGCTCGCTCGTCAATTTGCCATAGCGGCGTGCCGTAATGATTTTTTTTGCTGACAAAACTCCAACGCCCGGAATGCGCAGAATGGCTTCGTAGGGTGCTGTATTTACATCAATCGGGAAAAAATCCGGATGACGGAGCGCCCACGAAATCTTAGGGTCAATTTCCAAATCCAGGGTTGGATTTTCCTCGTTCACAATTTCGTTTACCTGAAAATTGTAAAACCGCATAAGCCAGTCGGCCTGATACAGCCGGTGTTCGCGAACCAACGGTGGTTGTTGCAGCACCGGAAGCCGGTCGTCGTTCTGGTTGATGTGAATGTAACCTGAGTAGTACACACGTTTCATACTTTCGACGTTGTACAACTTTGATGCAAGTGTAAGTATCTGATTGTCATTTTCGGGAGTAGCTCCAATTATCATCTGGGTACTCTGTCCGGCGGGCACAAATTTTGGTGTTTTGCTGAATTTCTTACGGTCTTCAGAATTTTCCAGAATACCCTGTTTGATGTATTTCATTGGTTTCCAGACACTCAGGTAGTCTTTTTCAGGTGCTAGTTTTTTCAGACTTTCCTCCGTCGGAATTTCGATATTCACACTCAGGCGGTCAACGTACATTCCTGCTCTGTTTACCAAAAGTTGGCTGGCACCGGGAATGCTTTTCATGTGAATGTATCCGTTGAAACGGTGCACTTCCCTCAGTTCTTTCACTACGGCTATCATCTGCTCCATGGTGTAATCGGGATTTCGGATTACGCCCGAGCTCAGAAACAATCCTTCGATGTAATTTCTCCTGTAAAATTCAATAGTCAGTTCTGCCAGCTCCTGAGGTGTGAAAGCTACCCGCTTCAGCTCATTGGTACGCCGGTTGGAGCAGTAAGCACAATCGTAAATACAGTGATTCGTCATCAGGATTTTGAAAAGAGAAATACACCGTCCGTCGGCCGTAAAGCTATGGCAAATACCCCATCCGGCAGCCGTGCCAAGCGTTTTGGCGGGGTTGCCGCGCGTAGTACCGCTCGATGCGCACGAAACATCGTATTTGGCGGCATCAGCAAGGATTTTGAGCTTTTCCAGTGTAC
>JAGPGR010000091.1:0-4856 GCA_018055865.1 Paludibacteraceae bacterium
GACAAATTTATCAATGAAAATAAACAGCCACAAAAAACCCTCTAATTCGATCATCAGGGTTGATTTTTTTGCTATTTTGACTTCATATCAATCAGATCTGCCTTAAACCGTGTAAGGCGTGCTATCAGACCCAACGGAAGAGGCTGATTGTGAGGAAATTGAATGGAACCTTTGCCGGCTTTATAGTGCAAAAGTTCTTCCCCGAATGCCGAATTTGTATCGGGAGTGGCATAGAAACCGATGTGATTTTTGAAAGCGACAAAATACACCAGGATTTTTTTCCGGTACTTCAAAGCGGGCATTTCGTAACTTATTACTTCCACAGCTTCCGGCACCTGCTCGTGAATCAACTTCCGGATAGTTGCAAGCCTGTCCTGAATTTCCGGGGGAAACTGAGCAATGTATTCGGTGATAGAAGTTAGTTTTATCATACTTCTGATTGCTTGGAATTTACTTAAGAAATTATTCAATATCTAAAAAGACTGCTACCATATCACTGTTCCTAAGGAGAAAAACGGCAAATCGAAAATAAGTATAATTAAGCCCGTTAGGAATTAATTATGGTAATACACTTGAAGTTGTGTTATTTTTTATCCAATTGTCCGAAAACCCGTTTGAGAATGGATGTGATACGTGCCACCGGATTTTCGCGAATTTTCTTTTCCTCCTCGCCTACTTTCAGAAAAAGCGCATCCAATGCTTTTTGGGTCACATATTCTTCCAAATTTACATTCACGGGTTTTATGCCACCGTAAACACCGACAGGACTGTTGGCCAGTTGGTTGAATGCAGATGTGAGCGAATTCCAGGATTGTGTGGTCGACATGTTTGCAACCAGTGGTTTTCCCAGTGAATTTCTGACTTTTGGAGCAAAAGCGGCCAACAAATCGGCCGATGTTTTGCTTTTCAGATAGTTGGTAGCAGCATAATCGCCGCCAAAAAGAATACCGGTAGCATCTGTAAATGTGATTTGAGAAATCGCTTTTTTGAAAATCGGTGTGGCTTCTTTAACGGCATCTTCGGCAGTTCGGTTGAGCGAAAGAATGGCGCGATTTACCAGCTCCTGACCGCCGGGGATAAGTTTGATGTTGTCGATTATGGGTTTGGCTTCGGCAGGTAAAAGTATTTTCACCAACGCATCGTTCATAAATCCATTTTCAATTCCCAGAAAATTCACGGCATTTTCAATCCCTACGTCCAGGGAAGTTTTCAGACCCGCTGCATTTTCGGCTTCAGACACCGGAATGCCCGAATTACCCATTGTACCGGCTATTTGTAAAAGTTCACTGCATGAAGTAAACGAAAGTGCAAGCGCAGTCGTGGTAATTAAGATAAATTTTTTCATTGTTCTGATTTTTTATAGAAAGATATTTTGTTTTTAGGAATTATTATTAATACAAATATCGCACCTGAAAGTTCATCAAAACTGAATCTTATACAAAAAAACTTCTCCGACTCAGAAAAAAATGCATATCGGGCTTACAAATGTAACTAAAAAATCGTAATTTTGCTTTCGATGAAACAGACAGACGCAACATACATGGCTCGATGCCTGCACCTGGCAAAACTCGGATGTGGAAACGTATCGCCCAACCCGATGGTAGGTGCAGTGGTAGTTCACAATGACCGAATCATAGGTGAAGGATATCACCACCGGTTTGGCGAACCACATGCTGAGCCCATGGCTATTGAATCGGTTCGGCAGAAGCAACTGCTGGCCGAAGCTACCTTGTATGTTAATCTGGAACCATGTTCGCATTATGGTAAAACACCTCCATGTGCCGATCTTATTGTTTCAAAAAAAATTAAACGGGTAGTGATAGGCTGTCCCGACCCAAATCCGAAAGTTTCGGGTAAAGGTATAACGATTCTGAAAAAGGCCGGCATAGAGATTGAATCGGGTGTGCTTCTCGAAGAATCCCGAAAACTTAACCGGCGGTTTATTTGTTTTCATGAAAACAAAAGACCTTACATCATCTTGAAATGGGCTCAAACCCGGGATGGTTTTATAGATGCAATCAGGGAGGACAATTCGGTGAGTGCGCTGAAAATATCGAATCCAATAACACAGCAACTGACACACAAAATGCGCACTGAAAATATGGCTATTATGGTGAGTACCAATACTGTATTACTGGACAATCCCTCGCTTACAGCACGATACTGGACCGGAAAAACGCCCATTCGCGTGGCCATCGACCGGAATGGAGTGATTCCCGAAAATTTCAATCTGAAAGATCAAAAAGTAAAAACCATTATTTTCACATGCAAAGACAGTGAATCAAAACCGAATCTTGAATACATGAAAATAGGTGAAGACAGAAATAATCTGCCATTTATTTTGCAAAAATTATACGAGCAAAATATTCACTCGGTATTGGTGGAAGGTGGTGCAATGCTCCTTTCGGGCTTTATACATGCCGGGCTTTGGGACGAATGCAACATCGAAATATCTCCGGCTGAAATAGGCGAAGGCGTAAGAGCACCCTTACTGATCAATGCCGAACAGGAATCTGAAATATTAATAGAAAAACATCTTTGGAAGCACTTTTACAGAGTAAGCAGATAGCAGTTTGTTAACCATTAACCCATTTAACCCATTTACCAAACATCCAACAACCAACTTCTATGCACGACGTTGTTACCATAACCTTAATTGTTTTTTACATTTACATCATTTTTTCCACGTTTTCTGTGATATTGCTGGAGAACCGGAATCCTGTGAAATCTATTTCATGGCTCCTGGTTCTTGTATTTTTACCTTTCCTGGGGCTTTTACTTTATGTAATTCTCGGACAAGATTACCGCAAAAGAAAGATGATTTCACGCAAAAGCATCCAGCGTATTGCCATGCGTCCCTGTGCCTCAACTGACATTAAGAAGTTGGATACAAGCTATATCAATATTGATTTTTTGAAGTTGATACAAATGCTCAAAAACAACAGCGAGGCCGACGCCTATGCACACAACAAAATTGATGTGTATGCCGAAGGAGAAAACATTTTTGAGTCCATTTTTGAAGCCATTCGCAATGCCAGAAATCACATTCACATTGAGTTTTTTATTTTCGAGGATGATGTTATTTCGAATAAACTTCGTGAACTGCTGATTAAGAAAAGCAAGGAAGGAGTACGTGTACGGATGATTTACGACTATATTGGCAGTTACAAATTGTCCAAAAACTACCTGCGCTCACTGCGAACTGCCGGCGTGTATGCCAAGCCATTCCTGCCTATGCGCCTGCGCCTGCGAAGAAGTAAAATCAACTACCGGAATCACCGCAAACTTATCGTAGTGGATGGCATTGTTGGGTTCACGGGTGGAATCAACATAGCCGACCGCTATATTTACGGCAGCGAACTTGGCAAATGGCGCGATACGGTTGTAAGGATTGAAGGTGCCGGCGTACATGGCATTCAGAAACTGTTTCTGATTGATTGGTATTTTGTGGAAAGAAAACTGATTACCGACGAAAAATACTTTCCAAAACCGGCCGTTTACAATAATAATATCCTACAGGTTGTTTCGTCAGGCCCTGATACCGATTGGGAATCGATCATGCAGGGTATTTGCAATGCCATCATGGCTGCCGACCGGTATGTGTACATTCACACCCCATACTTCATGCCCAACGAGCTTGTGAGTGGTTGCATTCAGATGGCAGCGCTTAGTAATACAGAAATTCGGCTGATGATACCCGAAAGATCGGATGCCCGTTTGAGCGATTTGAGCACTTCCAGTTTTTTGGGCGATATGCTCGAAGCAGGTGTAAGGGTATTTAAGTACCAAACCGGCATGCTCCACAGTAAAGCCATTGTAATTGACGATCTTATTTCAATCGTTGGATCAACTAATATAGACGACCGGAGTTTTAAGCAAAATTTTGAAGTTAATGCGTTTATTTATGATGAAAAAACAGCGCTTCAGCTCAAAAAACTGTTCATCGACGATATGGCAAATTGCACCGAACTGACACTGGACGGCTGGAACAACCGCCGGCGCCGTCAGAAACTGAAAGAATCATTCGCCCGGTTGTTTAGTCCGCTGATGTAAAAGAAAGCGTTAGTCTTAGTGCACATAAAAAAAGCGAACATCTCCGTTCGCTTTTTAACTCTATATTTTTTTGTTTCATCAGAATGCGTAACCGATTGACAGAGTAGCTGAGGGGACAAAACCGGATGCCGCAACGCCATTGCTTGAGATGGTACTATACATCGGGCCAATACCGAGATCGAGCGTGAATCCGCTGGACCATACCCACTGGTATCCGATTTCGGCACCCAATCCGAGTGATGTTGCACTTTCTCTTGATTCGTAATCATCCAGAGTGCTGCCGAATGAAAATGAAGCCTGAGGATTGACATAAAAACCGGTGGGTACTTCTTTTTTCAAATGCGTAAAATAATACCGGTAACCGAATCCCACACCTCCTAAATTCACATCAAGACCCAACAATTTGTACATGTATTGTCCCTTGAAAATCAACGATGAACTTGAGTTAATGACTTTTTCGTAGGTAGCATTAAAGTTACCGAAAGCAAAAGTAATGGGATTGGTTTTGATAATGTTGGTTTGAGCACTCGAACCAATCACTGTGCACAACAGAGCAAGAGAAATGAACAGTTTTTTCATATCGATCATATTAATTAGAATTTTGTTCGGCAAAAAATAGAACAATAAATTGAGAAAGCAAATTATTTTTCAAATTTTATTAACTTTGTAGCATGATACAACGATATTTCATCTATTTCTCCTTCAACGGCGCCTCATACTGCGGTTGGCAAATTCAGCCCAATGGAATTTCAGTGCAGGAGGTGCTGCAAAAGGCATTTTCAACCATACTCCGTACTGACATC
>JAGPGR010000091.1:4956-7209 GCA_018055865.1 Paludibacteraceae bacterium
ACAACGATATTTCATCTATTTCTCCTTCAACGGCGCCTCATACTGCGGTTGGCAAATTCAGCCCAATGGAATTTCAGTGCAGGAGGTGCTGCAAAAGGCATTTTCAACCATACTCCGTACTGACATCGAAATTATCGCTGCAGGAAGAACAGATGCCGGTGTACATGCACGCAGCATGGTAGCACAGGTTGATTCTGAGCATGATCTTTCAGCAAATTCTAATTTTGTAAGTAAGTTAAATAGTTTTCTGCCGAATGATATAGCTGTAGAAAAAATTGTTGCAGTAAAATCGGATGCACATGCCCGCTTTGACGCCGTTTCGCGAAGATATGAATATCACATGGTACTGAATAAAAATGTGTTTTTGAATGATTTTGCCATGCGTATTTTCCACCCGCTTGACTTCGTAGCCATGAACAGGGCTGCCGAAGCACTTTACGAATACACGGATTTTACCAGTTTCAGCAAATTGCACACCGATGTGAAAACCAATAACTGTAAAATTATAAATGCAAAATGGACTCAAGATGACGACAAATGGATTTTCACCATCGAAGCCGATCGATTTCTGCGTAATATGGTTCGGGCAATAGTGGGAACGCTGCTGGAAGTAGGACGCAACAAAATGACGGTGGATGAATTCAAACAGGTGATAGAAGCCCGTAACCGATGTAAGGCCGGAACTTCCGTACCTGCAAAAGGACTGTATTTGGTGCATGTGGCATATCCGGAAGAAATTTTTTGTTGATTTAGCAGCCCCCTAAATCCACCTGGAGTCGGACAATCCCCGAAAAGGAACTTAAGAGTTTTTGTTGAATGTTATCGCAGTCTCCAAGTCTTCATTCCAATAGTTTGGGACTAAGTCTTACAGGAGATCATTCAACCGGTCAATCGTCTCTAAATCTTTTTTACATAAATTCCTTCAGAATTATTTGCCACGTTAATTATTATTTGTATCTTTGCAAGCCAAAATAAAAAGAAATAATAAAACACACAAGCATATGAAAAGCGGAATACATCCTGAAAATTATCGTCCGGTGGCATTCAGAGACATCTCCAACGGCGAAACATTTATTTCACGTTCAACAGTTACAACCAGAGAAAAAGAAGTAATTGACGGTGTGGAATATCCTTTGGTAAAATTGGAAATTTCAAGTTCATCACACCCTTTTTACACCGGAAAATCCAAACTGGTGGATACTGCAGGACGTGTGGATAAATTCATGAACCGTTATGCAAAACGGAATGAATTGAAAAAATAATTCCAACTACAATCGACAAACATTAAAACCCGGTTTAACTACGGGGTTTTTTTGTTTTAAATAAATTGGCATTGTTTTTGACTTATTACCTGAAAAATATCTTCCTATTTAACAATTAAATGAATACCGATCATGAAAAAACTTATTACCTTTTCAATGCTGTTTTTAGCCGTAGTTTTGGTGTTTTCAGCTTGTAAAAACAAAAATAATATACCTGACAATCGTACACTAAAATTCCAGTCTGCTGCATCCGATTTTTTGGGTGACCCTACAAGATCGAATGTCGATTTTTACGATTTGAATCTTTATGATAACAATCTTACCAATAATCCAAACGGAGATGGCACATTTACATACCTGCAGTTCAACACCTCAACAACCAATGAAAATGAAATAGTTACCGGCAGTTATCTTTCCAATAAAACCAACCAGATTCAGGAATTTACCTACGAAATTGGTATCTGGAAAACCGACAATCAGGGAAGTTACGTAAGCGGCAGCTACATAGGCATCTACAAAAACGGACAGTTGGTGCAGTATGCAATTACAGATGGAAAAATTACAGTCTCACGAAATAATAATTACTATACAGTTAACGGTACTGTAACCGCTGATGGCAACCAATACAGCCTCTCCTACCAGGGTCAGATAGAATTTACAGATATGGTTGTGCCGCTTCCCGACACGCTTACTCACGGAGAAATCTGGTATCAGGGCGACCCATACGGTGACGGAGTGAAAATATATTCAATAAGACTCGGAGCTGAAGATGTGAGAATATCCGATTTCTCGGGAAGTGGTGATGCCATGCAAATAGAAATATACACCCCTCTCACTGCCACTACTATTATTCCGGATGGAACTTATCCTGTCAAAGTGGATCAGGTGCTGGTAAACACCGCTATAGACGGCTACTATGATTCAAACGACAAAGCAGACTACGGCACCTGGTACTACACATCGGATGCGTTGAGTATTAACAAAGGTTCGG
>JAGPGR010000092.1 GCA_018055865.1 Paludibacteraceae bacterium
AACTGAAGGCATCTCCCAAATCTGTTGTTTTACCTGCTAGAATGTTTTTTTGCAGATCAGGATTATAAACCAGTTTTGGGCTGCAAACTCCCGTAATGCTTTGTATTTCATCCAGTAAACTCAGAAATTCCAGATGAGTAACTGAAGTGCTGCCCAGCGTTTTCAGTGGAACTTTTATTTTTACGCCATCATTCGGAGTATTGGTTTTTTCTTCTTTAACTAAATAATAGCAGGCATATATTTCTCCCTTTTTCCATGGGCTGAAAACAATAACCTTTTGATAATCATTATATTGTTCAACCGAAAAACCACGGGCATAATTTAATTTTAATATTGAAACGGGCTTCAAACTGTGTGCTTGTTCCTGTTTTTTGGTACAGGAAATGCACGTCATTAAAGCCACCAGGAATATGAAAATTGTTTTTCTAAGCATGAATTTCGGATGAAAAAAAATGAAGAACCGCAGAAATCTTTCCGCGGTTCTCTGAATTTTCCGATACTTTGCGGTTCATTCCACAAAGATAACACGAATTTTTTAATTATTTCTGAACAATTGATTTGTCATTTTTCACAAACAACCACAGTACTCCGGAGATAAATAATGTGACGCCGCAGATAAGGAATACAACGCCTTTATCGGCCGAATGATTGATAATTTCTCCCATTTTGAAACTCGCAACCATCTGCGGTAGCACCACCGAGAGGTTGAATATTCCCATGTAAAGTCCCATTTTGGTTTGATCTACCCGTTCGCTCATGATGGCAAATGGCAACGAAACCACCGATCCCCAACCGATACCGGCAATGGCGATGAAAAGGTAATAAACCGGAACCGACGTGGCAAAAAAGAAAATACCCGAGTAACCAACTGCCATGATGAAAATGGCTATAAGGTGTGTGCGTACCATGCCTATTCTCTTGGCTATAGGATTGAGAACAAAAGCGGGCAAAATGGCGCTGATAAGACTTAAAATAAAGAATGCGAGTGAGTTAACTTTACCGGCTGCATCGCCAAGTTCCATTTTATTGGTCAGGAAAAAGAAGGCGTAAATAAACATGGTCTGAACTCCAACCCACGTAAAGGCATGAGCCAGCAAAATTTTCTGATAATCGTTGGCATTTTTCGGAATACGCAATGCGTTGGTCAAAACCAGGATGGAAGTGATAATCAGAATGATAAGACAGAATAATTCAACGTAACCAAAACTAATCCCGGCCAGATTGATTTTTCCGGCAAAATCCAGCCCGAACAATTTGGAAATCAGCACATAAACACCATAAATCAATAAGCCTGTGAGTGGCAGCAACGACATAATGATGTCTTTTCCTGTGGAGGCCGATTTTGGTTTAGTTTCTTCACTTTCGTTGCTTAATATTCTTGGTTCTTCAATAAGTAATGCCGGGATGATGGCAGCAAAGAGCGTAATAGCTGCCCCAACATAAATGAGGACCATATTTCCCAAAATTCCTCCTATGAAATAAGCCAAAACCGCGAATGAACCCGAAATAGTCTGCATCCAGGTGTAACCCTTGCTGCGTTCGTTCATGGTGGTACAGTCGGCCACCAGCGAGCGGGTGGGGTTGAGGCTGACGTTGATGGAGAGGTCGAGCAGAAGAGCCACAATGATGGCAATTGCAAGCAATCCGGCTTTGGGGTCATTGCCGCTGGCAAAAATGCTCTGGATTATTCCAAGATTAGGTAATGCCAACAGCATAAGAGCGGCCAGCAAACTGCCAATGATAATCCACGGACGACGACGACCGCCCATAAACCAGGACTTATCAGAAACCAGCCCTACAAGTGGCTGAGCAATGATACCGGCAATGGGTCCGGCTGCCCATACTATACCGATTTTGTCTATTTCCAGTCCGTAACGGGTGGAAAGTATCCAACTGAGCGCCGAAATCTGTACAGATAGAGCAAATCCCATCGCTGTGGAGGGCAGACTCAGGAGTACAAAGAAAGCATTTGATTTTTTCTTTTGAATGTCTAACATGTTGGTTATTAGTTTATTTAAGTTTACTTGGAATTAAAAAATACGATTTTTTTCTTTCAGGAAAAGTAAATGCAATGTTATCGATTTTTATAACAAAAACGAAAAAAAAGCTGTACTGAATTAGAAAAATCAATCTGCAAACGATTGCAATTTCATTGAAAAGATTTCCGGTAAAATGGCTTATCAATATTTATAAATAATACTTCAACTTTCGCAAGTTCATATTAGTTTATAAATCAGAAGAATATGAATCAATCGTATCTGGTAATCAGTTAGATATACGTTTTTTCAGGAACAGAGGCTTCCGCCCCTTACACCCCCTTATTGATAGCTTCGATATAATTTAATATCTCAGTTCTGCCGGTTTTTTGCTCACTTGAAGTTAAAAAAACCGGTGGTAATTCTTCCCAGGTTTCGAGCAGTTTTTCTTCATACGCTTTCACGTTGCTTTTTCCACGCGTTGGCGATTGCTTGTCCATTTTGGTGAAAACGATGGAAAACGGAATGCTTTTTTCACCCAGCCATTCCATAAATTCCAGATCAATCTGCTGTGGCTCGTGGCGGCTATCGATCAGAACAAACAGATTATCAAGCTGTTCGCGATTCAGAATGTAATCTTCAATCATGTTCTGAAGCTGACTGCGCATTTTTTTGCCGGTGCTGGCGTATCCATAACCCGGCAAATCGACAATATACCATTCGTTATTGATAATGAAATGATTGATTAACAGCGTTTTGCCAGGTTTCGACGATGTCATTGCCAACCCTTTTTTATTACAAAGCATGTTAATCAACGATGATTTACCCACGTTGGAGCGGCCGATAAAGGCGTATTCCGGTTTTGTCCCTTCCGGACATTTCAGGTAATCGGTATTACTAACGACAAATTCTGCTGATTTTATTTCCATTTTAGCTGTCTTTTTCTTTTCTAAAAATCCACAATCCTACAAAAGTAATCAATCCGTTTAACATGAGCAATTCATATCCAAAGCTATAATTCCAGCTTTTTTTACTGATAAAATTCAATATATAGCAAATAATGGGCGAAAGCACCGCAATGATTGGCACCAACTTATCGTTTGTTTTCAGTTTTGTAAACAGCCCGAAAGCATACAAACCCAACAAAGGACCATACGTATACGATACGATGGTGTAAATGGCATCAATCACACTTTTATTGTTTATTTCCCTGAACAACAGGATGATAAACAGGAAAATAATAGAGATTATCAGATGAATTCTCCGACGGATTTTCACTGCTTTTTCGTTGTTTCCCATCTTATCAACTTCCAGAATATCCACCGAGAAAGAGGTGGTGAGGGCAGCCAGCGCGGAGTCGGCACTCGAAAATGCAGCGGCAATAATTCCGATAACAAAAAGCACGTAAATCGTATTTCCCAGATACTGAATAGCAAAGAGCGGGAGAATATTGTCGGATATTGCTGGCAAAACTACACCATTTTGCGAAGCTATCATCAGCAGCATAGCTCCCAGCGTCAGGAAAAGAAAATTAATCGGCACAAATGCAATGCCGTACCAATACATGTTTTTCTGTGCATCTTTCAGGGTGCTGATAGTGAGGCTTTTCTGCATCATGTCCTGATCCAATCCGGTCATCACGATAGGGATGAAAACCCCGCTCAGAAACTGTTTCCAGAAATTCTGTCTGCTGTGCCAGTCACCGAAAACAAAAATATCGGTCGCAGGGCTGTTTTTCAAGGCGGTGAATAATGCTGCATTTGTCAGATTGATGCGTTTCGTTACCTCAATGATAATCAGTATCAAAGTGGCAATCATGATAACTGTTTGGATGATATCGGTCCAAATTACAGTATTTATTCCGCTGCGTTGGGTGTACATCCAGATTAGTAATACGGTGCAGAAAACCGTGACCCAAAAAGGTACATTCCAGGCATTAAATACCGTTTGCTGTAAAATTAGTGCTACTATGTAAAGTCGTGCCGAAGCACCGATTGTTTTCCCGAACAGGAAAAATGAAGCGCCTGTTTTATAAGTTCGCCGTCCAAAACGCCCATCCAGATAGGTATAAATGGTGGTGAGATTGAGCTTGTAATAAATCGGCAGCAACACCTTAGCAATCACGATGTAGCCGAAGAAAAATCCAAACACGGTCTGCATGTAGTTGAAACTCACATCGCGTACCATGCCCGGCACAGACACGAACGTAACACCCGAAATGGAAGTTCCGATCATGCCGATAGCCACTACCCACCAGGAAGATTTTCGGTTGGCCCTGAAAAACGCATCATTGTCGGAACCTCGCCGGCTCACCAGGTGCGAAATGAGGAGCAAAACGGCAAAATAGACACCTATAATGAGTAATACGGAGTAGCTTTGCATGCAGGATTTTATAAATATTCACAAATGCAGGAAAAAATCAGTTAACGACTGATTTCAATTGTGTTGATCTTTGTTTTCAGTTTTATTTTCCAATCAAAACAAATAATTCTTTCAGCCGATAAACTCCCGATGATGTTTTTTCAGCCACTGCAATCATTGCTTCGGCCACTTCATATCCCTTTATTGGTTTGTAGTTTTGCAACAAACCTATTTTGTTCAGGGCGTACATCACTTTCAAACCCATTTTTTCGGCCATTCGGTTTTCTTTCCTGTTACCATCCAATTGTCCGGGTTGAAGAATTTGAATAGTCCTGAATGGCAGGCTTTTAACTGAATCTTCGAGCTTTCCTTTCATATTCGTATAAAAATTTAAGGAATTGGAGCTTGCTCCGGCCGAAGAAATGAGTACATAAACCGGTACGCTGTTCTCAGCAGCTGTTTTTGCCGTTTCATACTGGTAAGTATAGTCAACCTTATATTGATTATCCTTGGTTTTGGCTGTTTTGATGGTAGTCCCCATAGCTGAAAATAGAACATCACCTTTTAACATATTTTTCCACAATTCCGGTTTGTCGAAATCCACAACATGTTCCGTAAGTTTTGGATGAGTCACTCCGCTTTTTCGTCGAACGAGTGATATGACTTCTGAATAATCACTGTGTGTCAACAGTTTACTGATCAGTTCGCTCCCGACCAGGCCGGTGGAGCCAATTACAATTGCCTTTTTCATTATTTTACTGTATTAATAAGCAAATATAAGGAATTATTTTTCAGAAAAAGAATGGATTTACTCGAAATTGAAAGTGAGAGTAATCATTCGGGTTGTAAGTTTGCTGAGCGATTCGGTGTGATGAATGGTTTGAGGATTGAGCAAAGCTCCTGCATCACGTTCATCCAGAGGTGTCAGCATATTGTTGAATCCGAATGAGAATTTCAGTTCAGGGGCAAGTTTGAAAAACGAGAAGTAAATATTGCAGCCTGCTCCGGCTTCTATCAACGCATCGAATGGTTTGAGCAGCACTGTTCTTTCCTTATTTCTGCCCCAGTCTATCCAGAGTCCTCCTCCGGCAATGAGATAAGGGCGGAAATTTCCGGTTCTGACAGAACTGTATTTCAAGTAAATAGGTAGGTACAGGGGAACTGAAAGAATATCAGTGCCGGATGAATCGGGATAATCGAGCATACGCTGGCTGAGCATCAGGGTGGGGGTGAAGCGCAGATTCAGATAGCGGGAGAGGCGAAGATCGCTGATGGCTCCCACCGAGAATCCGGGAATGATGTTGGAAACGCTTACATCATAGTCTTTCGATGCCGGAATAACGGCAAAGTCCATAAAATTCACTCCCAGTGAAAAACCGAAATGCACCGGTTTTTCATCAGTAAAAGGAAGATTGCCCTGGGCCCGGAGTTGAGTACCCGAAAATAGAACAAGCAATAATGAGATGAGTAATGTGGTGATGGATTTGCGCTGCATTCCGGCTGTGTTAGTTTGTTTGAAAACGTCTTAACAGGCATTTTATTGTAAAGAAAACCTGTTTAAAAGCACAAATTTCCATTTTATTGAAATGGAAATTTGTTTGTTATGTCTACCGCGTTTGATTTTGGCAGTTAATATTACAGTGTTTGTTTTACTTCTATTTCTTCGTAAGTTTCAATGATATCGCCTGTACGGATATCGTGATAATTTTTAATGCTGATACCACATTCAAAGTTTACGCCTACCTCTTTCACGTCTTCCTTGAAGCGTTTGATGGCATCCAGTTCTCCTGTAAATACCACAATTCCATCGCGTATCAGGTGTAGTTTGTTCGAGCGTTTGGCTTTTCCTTCGCGAACAATACAACCGGCAACTGTACCCACTTTTGAGATTTTGAAAACTTCCAGTACTTCGATAGTTGCAGTAATTTCTTCTTTTATTTCAGGTGAAAGCATACCTTCCATGGCCGATTTGATTTCTTCAATTGCATCATAAATGATGGAATAAAGGCGGATATCTATTTCCTCTTTTTCGGCCATTCGGCGGGCAGAAACAGACGGACGCACCTGGAATCCTACAATAATAGCGTTTGATGCTGCTGCCAGCAATATGTCGGAATCGGATATTGCGCCTACTGCTTTGTGAATAACGTTGACCTGAATATGATCGGTTGAGAGTTTGAGTAAGGAATCTGAAAGTGCTTCGATAGATCCATCCACGTCACCTTTTACGATTATGTTCAGTTCTTTGAAATCGCCCAAAGCAATACGGCGTCCGAGTTCGTCCAGCGTAAAGTGCTTTTTGGTGCGGATACTTTGTTCGCGTTGAAGCTGTTCGCGCTTGTTGGTTATTTCTTTGGCTTCCTGCTCGCTGTCCACCACGTTGAAAGTGTCACCTGCCTGAGGAGCTCCGTTGAGTCCGAGTATCAGAACCGGCTCCGAAGGTTTTGCTGCATCAATACGCTGGTTTCTTTCATTGAACATGGCCTTGATTTTTCCCTGATAAATTCCGGCAAGTAGTATGTCTCCCTGATGCAGAGTTCCATTCTCTACCAGAACTGTAGATACATACCCGCGTCCTTTGTCAAGCGATGATTCAATAATGGACCCGATGGCACGGCGTTTCGGATTGGCTTTCAGTTCGAGTAGTTCGGCTTCCAGCAACACTTTTTCCAACAGTTCGTGTATTCCGAGACCTTGCTTGGCCGAAATATCCTGCGACTGGTATTTTCCTCCCCAGTCTTCTACCAGATAATTCATTCCGGCCAGCGTTTCTTTTATTTTTTCGGGATTTGCTCCTGGCTTATCTACTTTGTTTATGGCAAAAATAATAGGAACATTGGCAGCCGATGCGTGGTTGATAGCTTCTATGG
>JAGPGR010000093.1 GCA_018055865.1 Paludibacteraceae bacterium
GTCCGAAAGATGATTTAATTGTTCTTTGTGTTGCCATAATAACAGTATAAAGCACGAAACTCGAAGCTTGAAGTGCTTATTTGTTTATTTTTTTCTTCTGAATGCAATCATCATATTCATTTAATTAAATGCATTTTGATACTGCATCTTAAATATTATATCATTTATGTAGTTTCTTTTTTTTTAAGTAAACAAATTACAACTTCAGCTCATGAACATATTGTATATCCTAAAATTTCTGATATTCCAGTATTGTACTATTGCTCCCTCTGAGATATTTAGTGAAATGCTATCTACGACACGCCTTATCTGACTTGTAAAAAAAATGACTTCATCTTTGGAAAATTCCTTAGAAAGCTGGGGAAAAAATGTCCTGATTACATGGGCTTTTACCAAACTATCAGATTTTCAAATTTGAAACTCGTTTTTGTTTTTCGGATTCAGATACCAACTCAAATTCAACAAATTCATGATTATCTTTTATTTGTCAATTACTTCCTACTTCCGGCTTTCAATTCTTCCACCTGCTTCTTAAGTTCGTGAATAGTGCGTTGTAACTCAGGTAAATTTTTATAAACCACTGATGCCCTGCGGAATGTACCTACCGGAACGGCCGGATATCCCTGCATTATACTGTTTGGTTCCTTCACGTTGTTTGGAACGCCGGTCTGAGCTCCGAACACGCATCCGTCAGCAATTTCGATATGACCCGAAATACCCACCTGACCTGCCAGGACGCACTGTTTTCCTATTTTTGAAGAACCGGCAACGCCCGACTGAGCTGCTATAACCGTATTTTCACCTATTTCCACATTGTGGGCTATCTGCACCAGGTTATCCAGTTTTACACCTTTACGAATGATGGTACTGCCCAGCGTAGCCCGGTCAATAGTTGTATTGGCTCCCACTTCCACATTATCTTCTATTACCACATTTCCTACCTGAGGAATTTTCTTGTAAGTACCATCCTGAGTTGGTGCAAATCCAAAACCGTCCGAACCCACTACAGCTCCTGCCTGCAGGATGCAATTTTTACCAACGACACATTCTTTTTCGACCCTTACACCGGCATGCAACAAAGTATTTTCGCCAATTTTGGTATTTTCGCCAATGTAGCACGATGCATCGATGTAGGCATAATTACCGATTTCAGCCCCTTCGCCTACAAACACAAAAGGAGCGATGTAAACATTTACTCCTATGTTGGCGGATGCCGAAATGTGAGCCAGTGCCGAAACACCGTTTTTCTTTGGCTTGAATTGCTCAATCATCGACAAGAGATTGGCCAGCGATTCATAGGCATTGTCCACTTTTATCAAAGTGGATTTCAATTCCCTGTCGGACTCAAAATCACGATTGACCAGAATGATGCTGGCATTACTTTCGTAAATGTAATGACTGTATTTGGGATTAGACAAAAAACTTAACGTTCCATTTTCACCTTCTTCTATTTTCGAGAAGTCGTGAACTTTCACGGTAGGATCGCCAATTATCTCACCGTGAAGGTATTCTGCTATTTGTTGAGCGGTAAACTCCATATCTTTAAAAATTTGGGTGCAAAATTACAAAACAATTTTCAATAATTTTTCGCTTAAGTTAATTAATGCCACTTATATCTTGCAGTAGCACAGAAAATGTTTTTCCACTGTTTTGGTCAGCACCTGGATATTAAGCATATCCGATGCTTCGGCAATATCTTTTATGGTACCATCTTTGTAAAGAATATTAATACTCTCATCTTCAGGACTGTACGTATCAGTAGTGACTACCTCTTCTCCTATAAAATAAGCCGCTTCGTATGCTGAAATTCCGAAATAATCCTGATACTTTTTCAGGTATTTTTTGCGCAACTCTTCACCCTGCTGTTTGTGAGTCAGAATTTCTACTTTGAATAATTGTCTGTTGGTAAATTGATTGCAAAGAGTGGCAAGCACCACATCTTCCGAAAGCTGGCTCCACACTTTGATAGCGCAAAGAACATCGGCATCATCGAGCATTGCAAAGTTATCCAGCGTTTCGGACGATTGTATAAAATCTGCCTGTGTGATGTTATTGTATAAAAAATACTTCAATGCAGGCGATCCGAATAGTTCAACACCTTGTGAGGCTATTTCTTTGGCTCGTTTCAGTATGTTGATGAGCATTTTTTCTGCCGCCACCGATGTTTTGTGCAGATATACCTGCCAGTACATCAACCGGCGTGCAACCAGGAATTTCTCGATTGAATAAATGCCTTTGGCTTCCACCACCAGTTTGTCGTCGTGAAGATTCAACATTTTGATAATACGCGATGCACCGATTATTCCTTCGCTCACTCCGCAGAAAAAGCTGTCGCGGCTCAGGTAATCCAATCTATCCATATCCAGCTGACTGTCAACTAATTGATGCAGAAAATGTTTAGGATACCGATTGGTGAAAATCTGCATAGCCATTTCGAGCCGCCCTTCAAACCGAAGGTTGATGCGCTGCATCATCCAAAGCGAAATCTGTTCGTGAGGGACGCCCTGTACGATACTATTTTCGAGCGTGTGCGAAAAGGGACCGTGCCCGATGTCGTGAAGCAGCATACATGCCCGAGCAGCATCCTCTTCTTCGGGAGTTATCTGCTGCCCTGTAAGCCGAAGCTGTGCAATAGCTTCGCCCATGAGGTGCATGGCACCGATTGAATGCAGCATGCGTGAATGCTGTGCTCCCGGATATACAAACGACGACAAACCCAACTGCCTGATACGATTCAGTCGCTGAAAATAAGGATGCTGAATAATATCATACAGGAAATCATTCGGAATGTTGATGAATCCGAATACCGGATCGTTTATTATTTTTCGCTTCATACTTAGAGCCCTCTGAAGCCCCCCTACCGCCTTGCGGAATAAACTGCGTGGGACTTAGGACGTTTAGAATAATAGGATATTAGCTATTTATTGTTAATCTTACACTTAACTACTTTAATAACATTGAATTAGAACTATTTGTTCTCCATTTAATTCACAACGAATTCAGGTAGACAGAATATCCTTCAACCACTCCCATGCCCTGCCAACTGCCGGAATGTGCAACCGTTCGTCGGGTGAGTGCACACCGCGCATAGTAGGTCCGATGGAAATCATATCCAGATGCGGATATTTTTTCAGAAACAAGCCACATTCCAGTCCGGCGTGAATAGCTTTGACTTTTGGCTCGGTTTTATACAGTTTTTTGTAACTTTTTTCGGCCACTTTCAGTATGTCCGAATTCAGGTTTGGTTTCCATCCCGGATAGCCGTCGCCGTGGGTTACTTCGCATCCTGCCAGTTTCAGAACAGACTCTACCTGATGGGCAAGATCGTATTTGGAAGATTCCACAGAACTTCGTTGGCTGGTAGTGATAATGATCTGATTGTGGTCTTTCATCTTCACCGAAGCCAGATTGGTGGATGTTTCGACCAGACCGGGCATATCAGCACTCATTTTTTTAATTCCGTGCGGACAGGCATATAGTGCATTCAGCAGCTTTCTTGTACTTTTCTTACTTAGTGTTTCTTTTGGTGTTTCTTCAGAATGTAATTCAATACGCATTTTTGATTCTACGCCTAAGTTTTCATCCTCTATGTCAGATACTACCCGATTGAAAATTACCCGTACATTTTCTTTTTCCTTGTAAGGAACACACGCTGAAGCAGATGCTTCACGGGGAATGGCATTACGTAGATTTCCACCGTCAATTTTGATCAGGCGCAGATCCATTTCATGATGTATATGCCATAAAATCCGATTGAGCAGTTTATTCGCATTTGCCCTGTTTTTTTCAATATCATCTCCGGAATGTCCTCCCAGTAGCCCCGACACTGATACCGAAAATGCAAAATAACCCTTGGGAGTTTTTTTGGTTTCATAATGAAGTGTAGCAGTTGTATCTATTCCACCGGCACAGCCGACAAAAATTTCACCATCATCTTCGGAATCAAGATTAATCAGCACATCGCCGGAAAGCATATCTTTTCCCAATGCAAAAGCTCCGGTCAATCCTGTTTCCTCATCGGTAGTGAAAAGACACTCGAGAGCGGGGTGCTGCAGTTTGTCTGATGCAAGCACACCAAGCATCAGAGCCATGCCAATTCCGTTGTCGGCGCCGAGTGTGGTACCTTTCGCACGCAGCCATTCGCCGTCAATTTCTGTTTGGATAGGATCTTTCTCAAAATCATGCTCTATGTTGCTGTTTTTTTCGCATACCATGTCCATGTGCGATTGCAGTATGACGGTTTTTTTATTCTCGAATCCCGGAGTGCCCGGTTTTGTAATTAATACATTGCCGGCTTCGTCTGTTCGGGTGGGCAGGTTGTGCTTTTTACCAAATTCCTGCAGGTATGCTCTGATTTTTTCTTCTTTTTTCGACGGACGTGGAATCTGAGTGATTTCATAGAAATGATTCCATACGATTTGCGGTTGTAAGTCTTTCATATATATTGTTTTTTAGAATTTATAGCGTGTAAAAAACTGGAAATACTGATGATAGAAATTAATATCTTCTCCTGAACTCACAATATCATCTTTCAGAAATTTATTGAAAGAACGACTGTATTTGAAACCAATATCAAATGTGCTTGAAGCGCCGTAATAAGCCCCAAGCTGAAGTGCCATATCCAGTTCTTCGTAGCTATTCTGACTATCGTTGTTCAAAAGAAAATTGAGTTCCGGTCCGGCTGTGAGATGTAAACGGTCTATCACATTATAATCTGCCAAAACCGGCAGTTGAATATACGTCAGGCCCCCGTTGAGTTCGTTGGATTTCTGTATATAACCCGGTTCCAGGGTCAAAGAAATGAGGGGTGTGAAGGAGTAACTTACGTACAAATTGGTTGCATTAGTCATGACATAATTAAGATTTGGACCTGAATAGGCATAATCGAGTTCCCACAGGTTGTTATCGTGAGAAGTCATGATGGCTTTGGAGAACACGATGCCCGATTGGAGACCGAAATGAAGCTGTGACTGCGCAGTATTTAAAAAGCTAAAACTCATTAAACAGCTGATAATTGAAATGTAAACAAAACGTTTCATGGTATAGATATTTTATCTGTTGGGAGTTACAAATATAAACAAAAGAAACGTAACTAAGGTTTTTTACAAATGTCAAAAAGAGTCATTTGTTAAAAAAATAAATATTTTCTGCATTTTCTTCCCAAATTAGCTTCATTTTTATTTCCAATAGGGATTACATTTACATCAAGAAGCGATAAAATAGATGCATTTAAGCTTTTTTATATCTGAAAGTTGGCAATAAAGTGTTATTTTTGTAGTCTGAATGTCATAAGTTGTTAACCTTTTTGTAATACCTTTGAAAAACTTTTTACAAATCATTGCTGATTTCGATACAATTACTCTTCCGGAAATGGGAAAAGTAACCCTGCTCAACCGGACGGATGTAAAATTTGTTTTTCATCGCGATTTGCTTTATGACATTTTAGTACTTGCCCGCGAACGTTACCTCTCCCTTGTGATCAACGACCAACGCTGGGCCAATTACGACACCCTTTATTTTGACTCTCCCGATTACCGTTTTTATCACGACCACCACAATAAGCGATTGAACCGCTACAAAGTCAGAACAAGAAGCTACACCGACTCTGATTTGCATTTCTTTGAAATAAAATTCAAATCAAATAAAAACCGAACGATCAAAAGCCGTATAAAAATTAATCAACCCGAAGAACTAATAACAAAAGAGTCGGCTGATTTTCTCCGATTAAAAACCGCAATTTTACCCGAAAATTTAAAAAAGAGCATTCAGGTAAGATACAAGCGGATGACGTTGATAAACAGGGAATTGACAGAAAGAATCACAATCGATTTTGATTTGAATTATATTGTCGACGGGCAAACATTTGAATACCCCGAACTAATTATTCTGGAAGTAAAGCAAAACAAAGCCAGCAAATCCAGGTTTATGGAAATCATGCACGAACAACATCTGCATCGCGTTTCGCTGAGTAAATACTGCTTTGGGATAGCCAGCTATGTGGATGGAATTAAAAAAAATAACTTTAAAAATCAAATACGTTATGTTAAAAAAATTTGTAACACGCCACGGGATTAAGTTTCTACTGCTTGTTTTAGTTTTTCTTGTGAATCCATTTAACCGGATTTCAGCCCAGGACGAACTATTGATGATGGATGAAACCCAACAAATGTTCAACGACCAGCAGGTAGCGTCTCTCAGCCCTGACAGTATTCTGAGAGCCGAATTTAAAGCCGTAATCAAACCTCCCAAAAAAGAAGAAGTAGAACTTGGATTAACCTTTTTTCTGAGTTTATTGCTGAATTTGCTCATGGTTTTTCTGATTATCAGAACGATATATTACCCCAACTACAGAAAACTTGATACCGTTTTCACCTTCGTGATGTTCAATGTATCTATTTTTCTGCTTATATCATTGCTCAATCAGATAAAAATCTCGATGGGGGCAGCTTTCGGACTTTTTGCCGTATTTACTATGCTCCGATATCGCACTGCAGGCATCAGCATAAAGGACATGACTTATTTGTTTATTTTTATTGCGTTGGGTTTGATCAGCGGTGTGCGCCTCCAGATTCATGATTTGCTCATTATCTACGGAGTTCTTTACGTGATGCTTTTCTTCCTGGATACCAGGTTCTTTATCAAACGCGAATCCACAAAAATCATATTTTTTGATAATATTGACCTGATACATGCTTCGAAAGAAAATGAGTTGATTGAAGAGCTGAAAACCCGAACCGGACTTGAAATTCATCGGGTTTCTATCGAAGATATTTCTTATCTGAGAGACAGCGCCACTATTACAATCTATTATTACAACTGATGAAAAATACAATATTTATTCTGTGTCTTTTTCTTGTTCTGATAAGCGAAAAAACAAGTGCACAAGCCGAATACGGAACGCGGACAAGTGTTGGTATTGAAAAAAAAACGGGTAAATGGAATTTTGAAGCAGACACCGAACTTCGCACTATTTACCTTTTAAGGTTGATAAACCGGTGGAGCATTGGGTTTGATGCCGAATACAAAATAGCCAAACCACTTGAAATAGGATTCGGATATACACTGATGAATGTACTCGACCAAAAATACCTCAACTATCAGTTCCGGAATCGGTTCAACGCGGGCATCACCGGTAAACAAAAATGGGGAAGATTTGATTTTTCACTTTCTGAAGGGCT
>JAGPGR010000094.1 GCA_018055865.1 Paludibacteraceae bacterium
CATGGCTGTTCGCTTGGTACATTCTGCCGGAATAGCTTCGTAGAGCGACTGATTTAACTTTCCTCCATCCACCAACACGGCTTTCGTTTTCGGAATTTTTCGTAATTCATCGTGAATATTGAAATAACCCTTTACTATAATGCTGTTTTTGTCGAGGTACTTCTTACTTTCTGCCGTTATTTTTTCGGAAGAGATAAATAATGTGGCCGTTTTTTCGTCGACCAACGCGTAAGCAATCACCACCGGATTGTAATCCACATCGTTGCCGCGGATATTAAATAGCCAGGCAATGTCATCCAAAGCCGACATGACAAACACATCGGCATGAAGTTTTTTCATCTCGCTGCGAAGTTCGCTAAGCTTCTCTCCCACCGATTTTCCTGCATATTTTTTATCGAAAACAAAAAATGGATTTTTCGGCAATTCAGGTCTATCAGTCCATACGTCTTTCATTAAATCAATCGAAACCAATTCAATATCATTTAATGCAAGTTCGGTTTTCATTACCGAGAAACTGTTTATGGAAAACATTTCGGCATTCACAGCTACTTTATCTCCCTTTTTTAGTTCTACCGACAGCCAGGGAATAATTTCAGGCGTTTCGGGCAATCCTTGTTTCATCAGCTTGATATCGGTACCTTTCAATTGGTCGGCACCTTGCAGAAAATAGCGTGAATCTGTCCAGAGCCCTGCTTTTTCAAGGGTTAAAGCCACTGTACCGGCTGATCCGTCGAATCCACTGATCCATTCCCGCTCTTTCCAGTAGCCCGCAATGTATTCACTTGCATGTGGGTCAGTTCCGGGTATGATACAGGCTGAAACACCTGCCTTTATCATTGCCTCACGCAATAAACTTAATCGTCCATTAATTTGTGTCATATGTTTGATATTTGGTTGTATTATTATTGATTTGAAACTGGAAGCACAATTTATGAAGCATAAAGCTGGATAATAATTCGTGAAATTCGAAATTTACACAAAGATATAAAATTAAAATTGTTAAGTTTCGGATTATTAAACTTGCTTAACAGAAAACAAATCAGAAAAACATTTTGTTTATATATAAAACTTCATTTTAAAAGTCAATAAAAAACATGGATTTCATAAATCAACCCCTCCGAATTAAAAATACAGTACTCAAAAACCGCATCGGGATGTCGCCCATGTGTATGTATTCAGCCATTGATGGATTTGCTACCGACTGGCATCTGGTGCATTACGGCTCAAGAGCCGCCGGCGGTACCGGACTGATTATTCAGGAAGCAACGGCCATAACGCCTGATGGAAGAATTACACCCTATGACCTTGGCATCTGGCGTGATGATCACATTCCGCAACTTCGAAAAATAACTCAATTCGTATCCTCTTTCGGTGCAGTTCCGGCTATTCAACTGGCACATGCCGGCCGAAAAGCCTCGCACGATAAACCCGCCAACGGTGGTAAATACCTTTTGCCCGAAAATGGGGGCTGGCAAACAGTGGCTCCTTCGGCAGTTCAATTTTCACCCGATACAAATTTACCAACAGCATTGACCGAATATGGCATTCGGCAGGTCATTGAATTATTTGCAAAAGCTGCCCTGAGAGCCGTAATAGCCGGATATAAAATTATTGAAATTCACGCAGCTCACGGCTATCTGCTGCAGGAATTTCTGTCGCCGCTGAGTAATATCCGGACCGATGAATACGGTGGCGGTTTCGAAAACCGAATCCGTCTGCTGGTGGAAGTGGTGGAAGCTGTAAAGCAGGTGATTCCGGAAGAAATGCCGTTGTTAGTGCGGGTGAGCGCTTCGGAATGGACCGAGGGCGGTTGGACAATTTACGAAACCGTGAAACTGGCTCATGTGCTATCAGAAAAAGGAGTAGATTTGATGGACTGCTCTTCGGGTGGCAATATTGCCGATGCAAAAATGCCACTTGGACCGCTCTATCAGGTACCATTCGCCGAAGCTGTACGCAAAACAGGCATGAAAACAGCTGCAGTTGGATTAATCACCACTCCGGAACAAGCAGATTCTATACTCAGAAATGGGCAGGCAGATATTGTGCTTTTAGGCCGCGAATTACTCCGAAATCCCTATTTTGCGCTGCAAGCGGGAGCAGATTATCCGGAGCAGTATTTGAGAGGAAAGTAATTTTTCGACATAAAATTAAATAAACAGCAGAAGTATTTTTATTACAGCTGTTATTATTCCAGCCAACTCCTTCACTATAAAAATCCACAAAAAATCTGTATCTTTGCAAGTTCTTAGAAATTAGCCATCTAAACACCTCAAAAGCGATTTTCAGCAGTTGGAACTATCAAAATTGCATAAAACGCAAATGTTTTTTCCACCAATTTGAGCTAGTCTTTTTTTCTGGAAGAAAGTACTTATACTTATTAAATGAATACCAAAACCATCAACATACACCTTCCGAAGTCCGACGAAAACGTAGAAGTCATCGGTGCCCGGGTGCACAATCTGAAAAATATTGATGTTACCATTCCGCGTGACTCACTTACCGTAATTACCGGCTTGAGTGGCAGCGGAAAATCATCACTGGCTTTCGATACTATTTTTGCCGAAGGACAGCGCCGGTATATCGAAACTTTTTCGGCCTATGCCCGCAGTTTTCTGGGCAACATGGAACGTCCAGACGTAGATAAAATCTCCGGATTGAGTCCCGTCATTTCCATTGAACAGAAAACGACCAATAAAAATCCACGCTCCACCGTGGGAACTACCACAGAGATTTACGATTTTCTACGTTTGCTTTATGCGCGGGCCGGAATTGCCTACTCGTATCTTACCAATGAACAAATGGTGAAATACACCGATGAACAGATTGTGGAGCTGATATTGCGTGAGCACGATGGCAAAAAAATATACCTCCTTGCACCCGTAGTACGTGGCCGAAAAGGGCATTACCGTGAATTGTTTGAAAACATTCGAAAAAAAGGTTTTCTGCACGTTCGTATTGACGGCGAAATGCATGAAATTGTCCACAACATGAAAGTGGATCGCTACAAGATTCACGACATCGAAATAGTGGTGGATCGTCTGGTAGTGACTGCCAAAGACCGGAAGCGACTGCTCGATTCCATGCAAAAAGCCATGCAGCAAGGCGGCGGCGTAATAATGTTGATAGCCCTACCGAACCCCTCAAAAGAGGGGATTAGTACTACCCTTTTGGGGGAATTAGAGGGGGCTGTTCGACACTACAGCCGAAAACTGATGTGCCCCTCTACGGGTATTTCGTACGACGAGCCGGCGCCTCATCATTTCTCGTTCAACTCACCGCATGGCTACTGCCCCAAGTGTAAAGGGCTGGGATTTGTCAACGAGATTGATATGGATAAAATAATTCCCGACAAATCGGTAAGCATTTACAACGGCGGAATTGCACCACTTGGCAAGCACAAGAACAGCATGATTTTCTGGCAAATAGAAGCCATTCTGGAAAAATACGAATGTATCCTGAAATCGCCTATTTCTGATATTCCCGACGACGCCATTGATGAAATAATGAACGGAACGGAAGAACGGCTGAACATAAAAAATCAGTCGCTGGGAAATTCCAATTATTTCCTGAGCTACGACGGTATTTTGAAATACATCGAAATGCAACAGGAAAATACCGCTTCGGCAACGGAGCAAAAATGGGCAAATCAGTATTCAAAAACCATAAAATGTCCGGAATGCAACGGACAACGGCTGCGGAAAGAATCGCTTTTCTTCCGGATTCATGATAAAAACATTGCCGAACTGGCCGAACTGGACATTATGGAATTGTATGAATGGTTGAAAAATGTTGAACCACACCTGACTGAAAAGCAAAAAAGCATTGCTTCTGAGATTTTGAAAGAATTAGACAGCCGTTTACAGTTTTTATTAGATGTCGGATTGAATTATCTGGCCATGAACAGGCCCTCGCTTTCACTTTCGGGCGGAGAGAGTCAACGTATCCGGCTGGCTACTCAGATCGGATCACAACTGGTCAATGTACTGTATATTTTAGACGAACCGAGCATTGGGCTGCATCAGCGTGACAACGAGCGACTGATCAGTTCGCTGAAAAAGCTTCGTGATACCGGAAATACGGTAATCGTAGTAGAGCACGACAAAGATATGATGCTTGCAGCTGATTATATTGTGGACCTTGGACCCCGTGCCGGACGCTTGGGCGGTGAACTTGTTTTTGCCGGCACGCCTGATGAAATACTGAAATCTGATACTCTGACAGCCGATTATCTGACAGGCAAAAAGAAAATTGAAATCCCTGAATCCATCCGGAGCGGCAACGGAACTTTTCTGACCATAAAAGGAGCCAAAGGAAACAACCTGAAAAATGTTGATGTAACTTTTCCGCTGGGAAAAATGATTTGTATAACAGGTGTGTCGGGCAGCGGCAAATCGTCACTTATCAACGAAACGCTGCAACCGATTTTAAGTCAGCATTTCTACCGCTCACTGAAAGATCCGCTGGAATACAGCACCATCGAAGGCATCGATAATCTGGATAAAGTAGTCCAGGTGGATCAATCGCCCATTGGGCGTACTCCCCGATCCAATCCGGCTACTTACACCGGAGTCTTCAGCGACATACGCAATTTGTTTGCTTCCTTGCCCGAAGCAAAAATCCGCGGCTACAAAACCGGACGTTTTTCATTCAACACAGCCGGAGGAAGGTGCGAGACCTGCGGAGGAAACGGCTACAAAACCATTGAAATGAATTTTCTTCCAGATGTTTTCGTACCTTGTGAAAGTTGCTACGGCAAACGCTACAACCGCGAAACGCTCGAAGTTCGCTTCAAGGGAAAATCCATTGCCGGTGTGCTCAACATGACCATCAATCAGGCTGTGGAGTTTTTTGAAAACCAACAAAATATTCTCAATAAAATAAAAACACTTCAGGATGTAGGATTGGGCTATGTAAAACTCGGACAAAGCAGCACAACCTTATCCGGAGGCGAAAGCCAGCGGGTGAAACTTGCCACCGAACTATCCAAAAAAGATACAGGCAAAACCCTTTATATCCTCGATGAACCCACTACAGGATTGCATTTCGAAGATATCCGCGTACTGCTCAAAGTGCTGAACCGCCTGGTAGACAAAGGAAATACGGTCATAATCATCGAGCATAACCTGGACGTGATAAAAGTTGCCGATTATATCATCGACATCGGGCCCGAAGGGGGCAACCGTGGAGGTTACATCATTTGCACAGGTACTCCGCAGGAAATTATTCAAAACAAAAAGAGTGAGACAGGGAGATTTTTGAAAAAAGAATTAACAGCCCCGGTCTGAAGAAGGGGGAATGATGATAGTGTCAGGTAATGATTTGACCTTTTTGAAAAACTCTGACTGAACCGGCAAAACCTGTCCATATTTCATTTTTCTTTATATGAAGTCATCTTGACTTTTTTTAAAACAATAGAAAACATAGAATAATTTATACTTATTCTCATATATTCGGAAACATAGTAAAAAATATCTTCGATATTTTTAAACTATTGTTATCGATATTAAATAAAACAGCACGAAAATTCAATAAAATAAGACTATTGTTCTCTATGTTTTAAAAGTCGAGACGAGTTCTATCAGAAAATTTCCTAACTTTGTAGAAATCAAATTTTATATGGCAACTCAATCCCTTGGGGGAATTAGAGAACTATGTAACTACAAAAAAATACAACTATGAATTCAAAGCTGAAACTGGTCATTTATGCCATAAGCGCATTCCTCGTTTTCATGTTGCTGACGTGGATTTTAAGACTTATGACAGGCAAACTTCCCCTTGAAGACGGACTTTGGGGAGTGTACAAAGACTCCGATCTGCTTCTGGGGTTGGTTGTGGCTGCAATGATCACATTTTCGCATTACCAAAAAAGGAAACTCAAATAACACCTGATGGAAAAGGATTTGACGAAAGTAACCGGTTACATCACTCGTTTTTTACTGGGAAATGAAAATGAAGGATATGCCAAACACATTGGATATACCTCAGATAAAGAAGAATTTTCCAGCTATAAACTTGTAATTTTACCGTCAGTATTCTTTGACCAATCCATTTACGGAACGATACAATCATCTCCTGCATTGCCTTTGTCGCTTTGGGAAGACGTTCCGCTGCTTTTTGGCAGCCCGGAAATAAAAAAATCAGACAACACCCTGATTTTACATGCCGATATCATAGCAAGCACTTTTTTTCTGATAAGCCGCTACGAAGAAGTCATCCGCAGGGATGAACGGGACCAGCACGGACGCTTTCCGGGTATAAGTTCACTTCCGTTCAGAGCTGGTTTTCTGCACCGACCTGTAGTGGACGAATACGGCAAACTGCTTCGAAAACTGCTGAAAGAGACCGGCATTGACATCCGGGAGCCCGAAGAGAAATTCCGTAAAATTTACCTCACGCACGATGTGGACCAGCTGGCTCACTACCGTAATTTCAGAGGAATGGGCGGCGCAATCAGCCGTTTTTTCAAAAACCCTTACCAAGCACTGAAAGCTGTTCAAACCTTTGCAGGAGGAATACAAAACGACCCATGGTTCACGTTTCCGTGGTTTTTTGAGTTGGCCGAAGAGTTAAAAACCGAAAACTCAGGAGTTGAAATCGAAAACATTATTTTTATCAAAACCGGTGGCGGCGATTTGATGACCGATAAACCTCTTCACGATATAAGAGATAAGGATTTCAGCAGATTATTTGCACTTTGCAAGCAATTCGGGGTAAAAATCGGGCTTCACCCCTCCTATCAGGCCGGCCTGGAACCGGACAAAATTGCAAACGAGAAAAAAATACTCGACGAAACCATCGACCAACACACTTCCTACTCCCGCAACCATTTTCTGAGCAATAGGGAGCCCGAAGATATGCAGGAGCTCATTGAGGTAGGTTTTACCGATGATTTCACCATGGCTTATGCCGATCGTGCAGGGTTCAGATTGGGAACTTCCCGGGCTGTGAAATGGATAAATCCGTTAACCTTGCAATTGACAAACCTCACACTTCATCCGTTAATACTGATGGACAGCACATTGAGCGACGACCGCTACATGAAATTGAGAACCGATGAAGCATTTTCTTTTTCAAAAAAGATGATAGATCTCGTTAAAAAATACAACGG
>JAGPGR010000095.1 GCA_018055865.1 Paludibacteraceae bacterium
AGTTCACTTGCCATTTTTTCAAGACTTACGGCATAAGAAAACGTAAAGTCAGATACAGCCATGGAATGAATAAAATGCGTAATTGTCACATTATCCATCAGATTTTCTACTGCATAGTAAGCACTTGCTGCATCCGTAACCGGAATAAAAGTGACGAAAGGTTTCTGGTTTTCACTCAAATCTTTTTTTGCAGCACTTTCAGTAAGGAGGTAGTAAACATGAAAATCGGAATTTTTTTGTTGACATAAACTTTCCAGCACCGCCTCCAGGCAATACCATCCCAGCGAGCCGGTACTCACATTGGTTATTTTTCTTACACCATCCATATTTTCGGAAGTTCCTCCGGCTGTGATTGCTATGTTGAGCATGGCTAAAGTCTTTCGAGTATTGTATTGTCGTCGTTCAGCAAGAGTACTCTTGGCTCAAATCCGTTGGCTTCTTCGGGAGTCAGCTGCACATAAGCCATTACAATGATCTTATCGCCCGGTTGCACCAATCGGGCTGCAGCGCCGTTCAGACAAATGATTCCACTGTTACGCGGGCCTTCTATCACGTAGGTTTCGAACCGGGCTCCGTTGTTGATGTTCACTATCTGCACTTTTTCATGAGGCAATAAGCCGGATTCATCCATTAAATGCCTGTCGATAGTGATACTGCCGGTATAATTTAAGTTGGCTTCGGTAACTGTAGCCAGATGCAACTTGGCTTTTAGCATTGTAAGTAACATATTTTTTAATTTACAATTTACAAATGAATTATTTAACTATTCAACCAATTAATAAATTATTATCAATCAATCTTGTTTTTCCGAATTTTACAGCTACTGCTGCAAGGGCATTATTATCAATTATTTCGATAGTTTCCAGGGAAGGATAATCGTAAATGCTCACATAATCAATTGCAGCTAAGGGCATTTCGTTTATTTTGTTTGTAATTATCTCAATCAGGCTATCCACATTTCTTTCACCTTTTGAAAATGCTTCTTTCCCTTTTTCCAGCGCTTTGCTCAGCACTACGGCTTGCTCTCTTTCCTCGGCCGAAAGATAGGTATTTCTGGAGCTCATGGCCAATCCGTCTGCTTCGCGCACAATGGAGCAAATGATGAGTTCGATGTCCATGTGCAGATCTTTCACCATTTTCATGAGTACAGTTGCTTGTTGTGCATCCTTTTGCCCAAAGTAGGCTCTGTCGGGCTTTACGATATTGAAAAGCATATTCACTACCGTGGTTACTCCCCTGAAATGAGAAGGTCTGGATGCTCCGCAAAGTACGCGTGTAATGTTTCCGGCTACCTCCACAAAAGTGGAGCTCCCGTTAGGGTACATTTCACTCACGGTTGGATAGAAAATTACATCTGCACCTGCTCCCATGGCCATTTCGGTGTCTCTTAATATGTTTCTGGGATAGGATTCGAAGTCCTCGTTGGGCCCAAACTGTGTGGGATTTACAAAAACGCTTACCACCACTATATCATTCCCGGTTTTTGCTCTCCGGATTAATGAAAGATGTCCTTCGTGAAGAAATCCCATCGTAGGAACTAACCCAACCGATTTTTGGGCTTTGCGCCAGTTGGCGAGGTGTTTCCTTAATTCGGGAATAGTTTCAAGTATCATTTTCTAAAAAAGTTTTTCTGAAATTTCAGGGTCAGAATCGTATGTGTGTTCCGGTGCAGGGAAATTACCCTGTTGAACGCCGGAGATGTATGACTGAACTGCGCTTACTATTTCCACGTTTAGTTTAGCAAATTGTTTAACAAATTTAGGTACAAAATCGTTGTACATTCCGAGCATATCGTTCACTACCAGCACTTGTCCGTCGCAATACCTGCCGGCTCCGATACCGATAACCGGGATTTTGATTGATTCGGTAATTTGTTTTGCCAGCTCTTCGGGCACGCCTTCAAGGGTAATGGCAAATACTCCGGATTTTTCCAGTGTTTTGGCATCCTCTATGATTTGGCGGGCACTTTCGGGATTTTTACCCTGCACTTTGAAACCTCCGAATGTATTTACAGATTGAGGTGTGAGACCTATGTGTCCCATCACCGGAATTTGCGATTGTACAATGGCCCGGATTGTGTCGGCAAAATAAACTCCGCCTTCAATTTTTACAGCTTCGGCACCACCTTCTTTTATAATTCTTCCGGCATTTCTGATGGCATCTTCTTTGGAAATGTGATAGGAAAGAAAAGGCATATCAGCAATCACAAGAGCCCGGCTTACGCCTCTCATTACTGCCCGGGTATGATAAATAATGTCATCGATGGTCACCGTAAGCGTGGAGTCATGTCCCTGAAAGACCATTCCGAGCGAGTCGCCTACCAGAATGGAGTCAATTCCGGCAGAATCTAATATTTTGGCCATGGAATAATCATACGCTGTAAGCATGGTGATTTTCCGATTTTCATCTTTGGCTATCTGAAAGGATTTTACACTAAATTTTTTCATTTTCTCTTAATTTATTATTTCTTTCAACCGGAAGTCATTCAGCATTATCATTGTTTTAATTCCCAATGCCTTGTAAATTTCTACAGCCTCAGGCATTTCGTTTTGTAATTGTTGGAGATGAAGACTTACGGTGTTTTTGTCGCCCCGTTTTATCGGACCGGTAAGAGCATCTTTACTTTCGAGATTTATGCAGTTTTCAATCACACTTTCAAGCAAAGGGAGGGTTGCTTTTTTAATGGTTTCTTTTTCAATTCCGATTTTTTCGAATAAGGAGTATGAACTGTCCAGCAGTGTTACCAGGTAATTGGACATCATGCAGCAGGCTGCGTGATACAGGCCTTTTTGCTTCCCGTCGATTGTCAAAACAGGATTTCCAGTCATGCTGAAAAAGTCGTTTATTTCAATCCTTTCGTTTTCATCGTACTCAAGTGTGAACCAGGTTTCAGCCAGTTTTTCCACAGACGAAACATCGCCACTGAAAGCCAGCAAAGGATGTGCACAGCATACCGAATGTCCTGTTGCTTTGATGGATTGCAGAATGTCGGTGGAGTTAACGCCGCTGGTGTGTAAAAAAAGCTTTTTCCCTGTTATTTGAGTAGAAAAACCGGCAATTTGCCTTGCAACATTCTCAATGGAGTCGTCGGAAGTAGTAATCCAAATCATGTGACTTTGGTTTATCAGTTCCACGAGATCGGTATAGGCGCGGGTACCTGTGATTTCGGCTGCGCGGACGGCGTGTTGGTGGTTACGGCTGTAGTATCCTTGTATCTCCAGACCTTTGGATTTGAAATATGCACCCAATGCTGTTGCTACTTTTCCGGCGCCTACAAAAGCAATCATTCCTTTGAAAAATTAGGAGTGGAAGAAATTTTTTTTCAAAGTGCAAAGGTACGAATAAATGTACGAAAGGACAATTAATTTACTGCACTTCGCACTGTAAAGAAGAAAGAAAGGGATATTCTCAATCGATTTCCATGTCAAGATTTTTACGCAGTCTTTCCAGATTCGGGTAATCCTTTGCCATTCTTTTGTATATTTCCTGAGGCGATTGATGTTTCTTGAAATCGTTTTCTGGAGCTAATTCTATGTGCAGTTTGATGGAGTCGTTGTTCAGCTCTTTGCGTAGAAAAGTCATTAGGTTCATTTGCATCAGCTCTTTTTCCTGAAACTTGTTATCTACCAGTACTTTAATAGTGTTCTCGTCCGTTAGTTCGGGATAATGTTTTTCCAGAAAAGCTTTTGTACCCGGATCTTCGTCGTGCAGGGCGATGTATGCTTTCCATTTAGCCTCCAGATCATCGTTTGTAAATGATTTTGACTTTTTTTCATCAACAGCAGGTTCCGCGAGCAGACTTGAGGTATCCTGACTTTCGCTTCGCAACGAGGATATGGAGATGCTTACCGGACGCTGGAATCTAACATCCGTGCTTACAGGTGCAGTGGGTTTGGTCTCGTGCGCTTCCTGTTTTTCTTTGTTTTCTGTTGTTCGGATTTCAGGTTCGGTTTTTTTCGGTTGCGCTTCCGGTTTCACTTCTGAAGCTGAAGTTGAAACTGTTGGAGCACTTGCAGCCGGAGTCTTTCCGGATAGTTGATTCGTTTCTGATGCCTGTACAGTTTTCTGCAGAGGATTTTTATCTGTTTCAGTCAGTATTTTTTTTTTATTGTCGGCAAGCTGACAAATCCGAATCAATGCAAGTTCTACGAGCAGTCGTTTGTTTTTGCTTATCCGGTAATTCAAATCACAGTCGTTACTTATTTTCAATGCCGAAAAGATAAATTCGGCCGGACAGTCTGCCGCCTGGAGTTTGTAGCGCTGGGCTATTTCTGCACCCACCTCCAGAAGCTGAATGGTTATTGGATCTTTGCAAACAAGCACATCGCGGAGGTGCGAGCTGAATCCGGTTATAAAATGCTGAGCGTCAAAGCCTTTGTTGAGCACTTCGTCGAAAATAAGCAGCGAATCGCTTACCTTCCCTTCGAGCACGGAGTGGGTAAGTCTGAAATAGTACTCGTAATCGAGCACATTGAGGTTTTCGATTACATTTTGATACGTAATATGATTGCCCGAAAAACTGACAAGCTGATCGAAAATAGAGAGTGCATCGCGCATCCCGCCGTCACTTTTCTGAGCGATAATGTTCAGAGCGCTGTCTTCAATCATCACATGTTCCTCGCCGGCCACGTATTTCAGATGGTTGACTGTGTCGGTAATGGAAATGCGGTTGAAGTCGTAAATCTGGCAACGGGAGAGGATTGTTGGAATGATTTTATGTTTTTCGGTCGTAGCCAGGATGAAAATGGCGTGAGCCGGCGGTTCTTCCAGAGTTTTGAGAAAAGCATTGAAAGCACCCTGCGACAGCATGTGAACCTCGTCGATGATGTAAACGCTGTATCGGCCTATCTGCGGTGGCACCCGCACCTGATCGGTCAGCGAACGGATGTCGTCCACGCCATTGTTGGACGCAGCATCCAGTTCGTGTATGTTGTACGACCGCTGTTCGTTGAACGATTTGCAGGATTCGCACTGGTTGCAGGCTTCGTTATCTTCCGTCAGGTGTTCGCAGTTGATTGTTTTGGCAAAAATTCGGGCGCAGGTGGTTTTTCCCACTCCGCGCGGACCACAAAACAGATAGGCATGAGCCAGTTTGTTGCTTTTGATTGCGTTTTTCAGCGTGGTTGTCAGTGAATCCTGACCCACGACCGAACGAAAGGTGGCTGGGCGATATTTTAAAGCCGATACAACGAAGGATTCCATCTAAAGGTGTTTTTTAAAATAATTAAATACGAAATACAAATATACACCTTTTTCATGAAAAATCAAACTGCCAGCAGAAAGTGCAAAGCCGGACTTCAGCTAATTTCCTGCCTGTTTCTTTCTGATAAAAAAACCTTAAAATCCACTCTAATTGGCAGAAGACTCAGTTTCTCACATCCACCACAGCTGCCGCCGATGACGTGTAGCTACCGAGCACACCAATTCCGTTGATGATATTGGAATGAATTTGAATCGGTTCTACAAACGGATTACCGGATAGATTTTTGGCAGCGCCCGATGAACGGGCATATAGGTAATAATCGGGTGAAATTTGTTGCAAATAAATGTTGAAAGTGCTTCTCACTTCTTTCCGGTATTGAGAATCGTAGCCGTTATAGTCTTTTTGATCAACGACAATGTAACTTGAAAATTTCAATTCGTACTCTTTTCCATTGAATAAATCATCCGAAAAAGTGTCGTAATTGTAATTGTTTCTGGAAAATTCAAACAGACTCCCGATGTCGTTAGTTTGCTGATTTCCGAATACAATATCTTCAAAATTAGACAGATACGTATCCATAAAAGAGTATTCATAATAAGTCCGTTTTCGTACCATCAAGCGGTAGTAGTTTTTTTTGTTGCCTTCATCCTTAAACTTTATCCGAAAACTGACTTTTTTATACGTGTATTCCGAAAGCGTATCCTGCTCGCTGATTCCTCCATACCCCCCTATATAGCCAATGTAGTATTGCTTTTCGGTCACCGACGATGTGTCTACTTTCAGGATCAAAGGCTTGGCGGGGAGTACCGAAGTACCCGAAACGGAAGCGAAGCCGGGAGCAGAAACCTCAATTTTTATTTCTTCCCCCGGACTTGGCTTGTAGCCGGATTCGTAAATTCCTGACCCGATGTGAGTCAGTTTTCCTTTGAGCATGCCGTTCACGTACAAGCTGAAATCGGCATTCGTAACTTTTTCATACCCAAAACCTTCATAGCTGCCAAAATCTTCCTCCAAAAAGAACCTGGATTTGGTCAATTCGGCTTTGATTGCAGAGTCAGGGGTGATAAAACTGCTCACAACCAGCATCGGATTGGTGATTTCGCCGTTGAATTCAATGGTTTTATCGCATCCGGCAGCGAGGAGTCCAACAATCAGATAGGAGAGTATATAGTTGGTTTTCATTTTCTTAAAATTTATAACTGTAACTAACAGATGGAATGATGGGGAAAAGCGTCACCTGTTTCAGCACTTTGTTGCTCTCGTATTGTCCGGTTTTCGGATTGTAACTACCTTCGGACGACTGATAGACCATAAATGGATTGAGTTGATTATACACGTTGTAAATACTGATGTTCCAGGTGCGGGTTCCCCGTTTTTTCTTTTTATGAAAATTCACTCCCAAATCCATCCGGTGGTAATTGTTGTAGCGATAGTTGTTGCGCGAGCTGATGTAAGTCTGTGAGGCAGGATAACTGTACATTTCGTTTGAATTCGGTATTATAGGTCCCGGGTTGGTGTGGAGCCCCAGCGTAGCAGTGTTTCCGGTCGCAAAAACCCAATTGCCCGAAAGATCTATTTTTTCGGAGAATTTGTGCATCACCGTCAGGCTCAAATCGTGTCGGCGGTCGTATTTAGCCGGAAAAATTCGCCCATAGTTCAGCTCCTGCCCGGGGCGATCGAAGAGCCGTTCGGTTTTCGACCAGGTATAGCCAAGCCATCCGGTAGTGCTTCCGAACGAGCGTTGAGCCAGAAACTCCACACCGTAAGACCAACCGCGCCCCATCACTACTTTTTCTTCCCAGCCGGATGATTCGCCCATAAAGGATGCGCCGTCTTTGTAT
>JAGPGR010000096.1 GCA_018055865.1 Paludibacteraceae bacterium
CAACCACTCAAATCGGGTTTCAGCTCTATTTTCTCCATCGTTCCGTTCCAGTTTTGCAGCCATTCATAGCAATACACCATTTACGGTTTTCCGTCCGTATCTACCCAAAAAGTGCCATCGAGCGTAGGCTTATTGGCTGGTAAGTAAACGGAATCTTTCATTGGAACGTAAGGGCCGTCGGGTTGGTCACTCACGAGCACATGACTGGCACGACGCTCTATTTTATTTCCACGAAAGGTATCGATAATTACTGCACGATTAGTAAAAGTGGCAAAATAATAGTATTTGCCTTTGTATGCATGGATTTCGGCTGCCCAAATCATGGGTTTTGGTCCCATCCACGAATTTGAATCGGTTTTCACCACATTGTACGGGCCATTCCAGTACTTCAAGTCCTTGCTTTTCCACAACAAGCCACCGGTGCCGGTCATGTAGTACATGTTTGTTTTTTGATCGGCCAGAATAAACGGGTCGCTTAAATTAATGGAATCCAGTGGAATGTTTTCCAAAACCCTGCGCGACCTATTACTCTGAGCACCAGACAGAGAAGCGTGAGAAATAAAAACAAGCAGTAGGAGTAGTTTGTGTATCTTCATAATTTTGAATTTTATGCAACAAAAATAGACATTTCAAATCAATATAACAGCGAAAATATCGTCAATAAGGGGTACAAATTCTGCATTTAATTCTCTTACCGGTTTTATCCTTTACAACCGCTCCGGAAACTCACAAAAAACGTGAAAAAGACAAGAAAACTTCAAGTACTTTGGATAAATTGAAAAAAATGTTTTTGAGTATTGGATAATATCTGTAGTTACAATTAGTAGATTTATCTTCAGGACAATGCAAATGAATAAATAATGTAATTTCTAACATCAAATATGTAACACTTCCGGAGTTTCTGTGTTTACTTTTGTGAAGCTACTTTTTATTCATCAGCTACTTTCTACAAATAAAACGAATGGTATGAATCTTATCTTATAAAGAATAAAGAATCTCATGTAAATGTTGTATCTAAAAATAAGAGCAAAGAAACATAATTAGGAAAGCATTTCAATAACATGCCGGAAAATAATCTTTAGCCAGTTTCACCTTGTCAGAAGGGATAACACAGCACAAAACCAGCAAAGAGCAGCACGAATTGGTTGTATTGACAACTATCAGAGTCGGAAACAAAACTACTATAATTTACAATCTGAAGCTAAACAAGCAGCATGAGAAAAGATAAGGATTAAAAATTAATGCAATACAAAACAAATATTTTAATTTTTCCTTCTAAGTTGAATTTGATAAAAAAATGCTATATTTACGACCTGAATCATCTATATTCTATTTTTTAAAACAAATCAATCATGGCATCCGGTGAAAAGGAAGAAATTGAGCAGTTAAAGAATACGTCTGTTGAATCATTCGAAATTCTTTACCTTCGCTACAGTGCCAGACTCTACAATTTTGTGATGAAAATGTCGGGAGGGAATAGTTTCATGTCAGAAGAACTGGTTCAGCGTACATTTATTAAGATTTGGGAAAACCGCAGTCAGTTAAATGCTGAAAAGTCGTTTATAGCTTATCTGTGTACCATAGCTAAGAATATGCTTATTAATGAATATCAACATCAAACGCTGGAATATATTTATCACAAATTTCTTGTTAAACAAATGTCGGCAGAACATAGCAATACCGAGCTGGAGGTTGACAGAAAACTGCTGGAAGAGTATATTGAGAAACTTACAGAACAACTATCCCCCAAGCGCCGGGAAATATTTATTCTCAGCCGCCGGAATGGTTTGACGAATAAGCAGATTTCCCAAAAACTAAACATCTCTGAGAGTACTATTGAGACTCAACTGTCTAAAGCCCTTGCTTATATGAAGAATGAATTAAAACTGCATTATTAGTTCTTTTTTTTTGCAGTTATGCTCAAATACTCAACTTAAAAAGAGTTAATTTCTGTGGCTTAATAGTGGAATTAAGTCACTTTGCTGTATACTTAGTAAAAAGATACCATTTCAGGAAATGAAAAAAGAAGATTTTTTCGAAATATTCGAACGTTATATTCTCAATACTGCATCACCCGATGAGGTTAAGACACTGTGCGAGTGGGTGAACAAAAATACTGAAATCTCAGAATGGCTCGAAAAACAGATACTTGATTCGCCGGACAACATGAATAAAGAGCTTCAACTGAGGATGTTCAATGATATAAAAACCACTCTCCGGATTGAAAAACCAACTGAACCTGAATTAAATGAGTCGAAAGTAACTTCGGGTTCTGCTTTTTCGGGACTTAAAACCTGGATGCGCATTGCCGCAATTTTTGTTCTCCCATTTATTTCCGCGCTGGGAGTCTACCTGTTTATGTCTGATAAAAACGTTACCGAACCATTGCTTGTGTCTGTAGAGCGTGGTCAGAAGGCTTCAATCACACTTCCGGATGGCAGTAAGGTTTGGCTAAATTCACTTTCGGAACTTACATATAATTCCGATTTTAATACTGAAAAAAGAGAATTGTTGCTAGACGGCGAAGCGTATTTTGAAGTGGCATCCAATCCGGATAAACCATTCGTGGTGAGAAGCAATGAGATAATAGTTGAAGCTTTGGGCACTGCCTTTGGTGTGAAAGCATATGCTGATGATGTTAGCGTGTCATCAATTCTGATGCAAGGGAAAGTCAGGGTTACCACTCCGAACGGTTCAATCATACTCAAACCCAACGAACGGATACAATACGACAGAGAGCTGGCAACAACCCGGCAAAGTTCAGTGACTAATGCTGTAGATTTTACAGGCTGGATACACAACGAATTGCGTTTCGAGAATGAATCGCTATATGAAATTACCCGGGATATCCAGAGAATTTACAATGTGGAAATTATTTTTTCCACAGAACGACTGAAGAAACTAAGATACACCGGTACTGTGGATAATAATAGTCTGGAAAGTGTTTTAAACCTTATATCGCTTACATCACCCGTATCCTTCAAAATCGATGGTCAAAAAGTCATTTTGCTGGAAAGAAAAAACATGATGCGGCTATATAAGCAATGATCGTAATTTTCTAAAAAGAACAAGCAGATTGTATGAGATTCACAACCTGCTTTTTTGCTAGACAATACTGAAAAAAATGCTGTTTTGAGTAGTGGATTGATTTCACTGAACTGTATACTAATTAACGAACCGGAAATTTTAATATCAAATTCATTTACTAATGGAAAGAAAAAACTACATCCGACTTTTAAGAGAAAAGTGCTTAAAATTATGTTTATTCATTTTTTTGTCCCTTTTCTCATCCTCTCTGATTGCACAAATCACTGTCAATGTGCAAAATAAGCCTATTAAGGAAGTATTGAAAGTAATTGAATCAAAAAGTGAATATCGCTTTTTTTTCAACGAAGGACTCATCGGGCTTGATAAAACTGTGACTTTACAGGTAAATAACGCCGGAATCGATGAGACGATGAAGCTACTTCTGCATAATTCGGAAATTGCTTACAAAACGGAAGGTAACAACTTGGTAATGCTTATGGCAAAGCTAAAAGACAACCAGAGTGTGTTGAAAAATATTTCAGGAGTTGTGCTGGATGAGAACGGAGAGTCTATCATCGGTGCCTCGGTGCTCATAAAAGGGACAAACACCGGAACCATTACGAATGTCAACGGACAATTCTCTCTGGATGTTTCGGAGAAATCAATTCTTGCTATATCATACGTTGGTTATCAACCGCAGGAAGTTCCTGTAGCAGGTAAAAATTCATTTCAAATAACATTGATTGAAGATATTGAACTGCTCAGTGAGGTAGTGGTCACAGCTCTCGGTATCAAAAGAGAAGAAAAAGCATTGGGATATGCCGTTCAGGCTGTTGATGGTGATGCGTTGCAAACGGTAAAAGGCGTAGATATGGCTACTTCTTTAACAGGTAAAGTAGCAGGATTGCTGGTAAAGAATAACACGGAATTTGCTCAATCACCCGATATACAGATTCGTGGCGAGAATCCTCTGATCGTAATAGACGGTGTTCCGTATGGGAATATGACGCTGAAGGATATCCCTTCTGATGATATCGAAAATCTGAGCGTTCTTAAAGGTGCAACTGCGTCTGCACTCTATGGGTATCGTGGTGCAAGCGGTGCAATCATGGTTACTTCGAAGAAAGGGAATAAATACAAAGGTGTGGAAGTATCAGTCAACAGTGGATCTATGTTCACAGCAGGTTTCCTGGCTATTCCTGAGTTACAGTCTACTTTCGGTCGTGTTGTTAATACAGCTAATAATACCTACTCTACCGGTGGAGATGGTTCCTGGGGAGTGCCTATGGACGGACGGGAGGTAAATCAGTGGGATCCGGTGACAAAATCATGGCTTCTGATGCCGTATCTGCCCAGAGGGAAAGATAATTTTAAGAATTTCCTCGAACAGGGTTATGTGCTGAATAACAATGTGAATATCGTTCAGCAGGGTGAATTCGGAAGCTTCCGGGCATCTGCAACCTGGGTAAACAACAAGGGTCAGTATCCAAATTCTGAATACAACAAGTACACATACAGTATTGGTGGAGATATGAAATTGAACAAATTCCTTTTATCATCCAACATTTCATACAACAAACAAACTTCACCGAATATCGGCTTTAGCGGTTACACCAGTTATGATCCCATGTATAGTTTACTGGTGTGGTCGGCTGCCGACTACGATGTAAGAGATTACAGAGACTACTGGCTTGTACCCAATGAATCACAAAACAACAGCTACACTGATTCAAGCAACAATCCGTATTTCGACAGGTTTCAAAGAACTCACAGCATAAATAAAGACATAATGAACGGAAGTTTATCTGTAAGTTATGACTTTACACCGTGGTTGAAATTATCATTGAGATCTGGATTCGATACTTATAGCGATCGTCAGGATATTCGTGTTTCAAAAGGCTCGTTAATAAGTGCAGGTTCGGCAACATTGATTCCCAACGGCACTCAGGTGTGGGGAGAATCTGCAAACGGCTCATACAATACAGGGATAAGTCGTGGATATAGTTTCAATAATGATCTGATTTTGTCCGGAAGTAAAACTTATGAGAAATTCAGCATAGACGCTTTGTTCGGAGGTACCTTATTCTACAAGCAGGATGAAGGTATTGAATCTAAAACACAGGATGGACTGACCATACCCGGTTATTACTCTCTGAACGCTTCAGTCAGCCCGGCAGATGTAAGTTCAACGATTTACCGACGTCAGGTGAATAGCTTGTACGGACGTCTGGCATTATCCTGGAATAATCTGATTTATGCTGAAGCAACTTTACGAAACGACTGGAGCTCAACGTTATCAAAATCAACCCGTTCTTACCTGTATCCCTCTGTATCAGGAAGTTTTGTAGCATCTGAGTTACTGCCGAAAACAGACTGGCTCTCGTTGTGGAAAATCCGCGGATCATGGACAACCTCAAAAACACCCGCCGGAATATATGCAATTAATTCAGTATATACTATTACCAACAGCGCCTGGGGAAGCCTCAGCACAGCCTCTTATCCCGGAAGTATACGCACTTCAGTAGTAAGACCCGAATCTTCAGAAACCTTTGAAGTCGGAACGGCTTTAAATTTATTTAAAAACCGTGCATCTTTTGATTTCTCGTACTACTCGAAAAGAATGTATGATGCTTTGAAATGGGGTGGAATCAGCTCTGCATCAGGTTTTACAAGCAACTACATCAATACGATGGAGGAAATAACCCGAAGAGGTGTTGAAATTACAGCAAACGTAACACCCGTTAAATCGAAAGACTGGCAATGGGATTTATCGGTCAACTGGTCCAAATATGCGCGGTATTATACTAAGTTGGATTCTTTGTATTCCGACGATAAACCCTGGGTGAAAGTAGGCGAACGCTACGATGCGTATGTACTTTATGATTATTTGCGCGATCCTCAGGGGAATATTATCCATAATGCCGGAAAACCTCTTTACGCAGATTATTCATCCAGATTTGGATTTTCTGATCCCGATTGGATTTGGGGTTTAAGCACTTCAGTTAGATATAAAAATTTACTGTTTTCTGTGTCCATGGATGGAAGGGTAGGTGGTCTTACCCAGACAACTACCGAAATGTATATGTGGCGAGCAGGATCTCATCCAAAATCTGTAACCGATGAAAGATATCAGGATGCAACTGCAGGAGGGAATAATTATATTGGTAAAGGCGTGAAAGTAGTAACGGGCTCAGCTACTTACGACACATATGGCAACATTACAAGTGATACAAGGGTGTTTGCTCCGAATGATATTGCAACAACGTATGAAACGTATATAAATGCTTTGCATAAAGGTACCGCCAGGGGTGGAGCAGCATCACCCGCTGATGTGTATTCAACAACTTTTCTGAAAATCCGCGAAATGTCACTGACCTATACGCTGCCAAAAAGTATTTGCGAAAAAATATACACCAAAGGGGTTGCATTGTCGGCAGTAGGACAGAATTTATTCCTGTGGTCTAAACAGTTCAAATACTCCGACCCCGACGGAGGATATGAAAATTTCAGTGACCCGTCAATACGTTATGTCGGATTTAATGTTAAAGTTAGTTTTTGATAATTTGAAAATTAAGTCAATACGGGAAATACATTTTAATGTTTAAAAAATTAATATAAGTACAAATGAAAAAACTAAATAGAATAATATTAATTGGAACTTCTTTTCTGGTTCTGTTATTGAACGGATGCAATCAGTTTGAAGATATTAATACTAATCCGGATGCTACAACAACAGTAAGTGCATCATTGCTTTGTACAAATGTTGTTCTGAGAACTAGTAGATTTGGCAGTGAAGCTAAAAGTTACATCAGTGATAATGCATTACCCAAATATGTGGGTTATGCCAACGAAGGGCAAATGGATGCTCAATACAATAAGATTGGAGGCAGTAGTTTTGGGGGTATGACCATTTTACCTAATATTGAGCAAATGGTGGAAGCTGCAAAAGGAGGGGTGCTGGAAGATTCATACAGAGGTGTTGCTAAATTTGCCCGTGCCTATATGTT
>JAGPGR010000097.1 GCA_018055865.1 Paludibacteraceae bacterium
GAAATATACAGAAACGAATCCGGATAAAAATTTTATTTTTCCAAGGAAATACAATTCCAATGATGTGGTGGTGAGTTGGAGTGAAATGTGGCAAACCGCCAATTGATTTATACCTATCCCGATTATGTAGGTAAAAAAGACCAATATGCTATTGGAAGTCAAAAATGATACGCTGATACAAACCTGGCCGGTAAATGAAAATGGTCAGATAGACGAAAACAATTACAGAATTGAAAAATTTATTGGGCAGAATAGTCATAAAACACGATTATTTTAAGTGAATAACAGTTCGATATATCGTAAAAAATGAAGAACTACAGGAATCCGGTTCTTGTAGTTCTTTAATTTTTTAACGCCTTGTGTATTGAGAGGGAATTTGTGGTGCAAATGCGATACAATTTACTAAAAACAAAAAATCCAACAAGCTGTTAATCAACTTATTGGATTCCTATCTGGCGGTATGGACGGGACTCGAACCCGCGACCCCCTGCGTGACAGGCAGGTATTCTAACCAACTGAACTACCACACCAAATTTTGCTTTTTTATTGTGAACCGTTGTTCTCAATTGCGGATGCAAAGATACATCAAAACTTTGAATTTGCAAGAGGTTTAGAAAATATTTTTTCAAAAAAAGATTATTTATTCCATTTGCCCAAAAAAATCTCAAACAATTTTGAATTTGTCATGTTTTTACTATAAATTTACAAACTTGTAATCAAATATTAATCAAATAAACATTTTACTGCGATGGAAGTAACACGGTTATATGACATTCTGGATCATTATCTGGAGAAATATCCCAATCAGGATGCAGCACTCGTTTCGAAAAAGGCGGGAGTTTGGCAAAAAATCAGCATTCAGGAGTATGTCAGTCAGACAAATCTTATCAGCTACGGACTAATGGCGCTTGGCGTAGAAAAAGGCGACAATGTGGGGCTGGTGAGTGGTAATCGTCCGGAATGGAATATGATTGACTTTGCTATTATGCAGATAGGTGCTGTATCTGTGCCTATTTATCCGAATATCAGCCAGGAAGATTACCGCCACATTCTCAATCATGCCGAAATGAAAGTGATTTTTATCGACGGTAAAGACCTGCGCGGAAAACTGGAACCAATCATGCCGGAAGTGAAAAGTCTGAAGGAGATTTACACATTTACTGAGGTGGGAGCAAAATACAAAAATCTGAATAATCTGATAGAACTGGGAAAAGACAACGAGCAGCCCGAAAAACTGGAGGGAATAAAAGCATCCATCAGGCCTGAGGAGCTTGCCACTATCATTTATACTTCAGGTACTACAGGAGTGCAAAAAGGAGTAATGCTTTCACATTCGAACATCGTTAGCCAGATTCACAACCTGAAAATGACACCGGCCGAATGGAGCAAGAAGGCACTAAGTTTTCTCCCATTGTGTCATGCCTATGAAAGAATGCTCGTTTACCTGTATCAATATTTGGGAATGTCGGTTTATTATGCTGAAAGTCTGGCTACTATAGCTGAAAACATCAAAGAGATAAATCCTACAATGATGAGCGCAGTGCCTCGTTTACTCGAGAAGATTTACGATAAACTCTATCTGGCAGGTAAAAAACTCCCATTTATTCAGCGTAATCTGTATTATTGGGCATTCAATCTGGCTACTCATTACCAGCTCGAAGGTATGAGCGGATGGATGAAAGCAAAACTAAAAGTAGCCGACAAACTCATATTCACCAAATGGCGTGAGGCAATAGGCGGGAACTTTGACATTGTGGTTTCGGGTGGATCGGCCATTCAGCCACATATGGCATCATTCTTTTCGGCCATCGGCTTACCTGTATTCGAAGGGTACGGACTGAGCGAATCTTCGCCGGTAATAGCCGTAAGTCAGCGAGGCAGACACGGAAGGAAATTTGGCACTGTCGGGCCACCGCTGCCCGGTGTGGAGGTGAAGCTTGGCGAACGTGATGAAATCCTTTGCCGTGGCCACAATGTGATGATGGGATACTATAAAGATCCGGAACTTACAGCTCAGGTAATTGACGCCGATGGCTGGTTTCATACAGGCGATACAGGTAAGTTTACACCGGAAGGGCAGTTGATTATCACAGGCCGGCTTAAAAGTATTTTTAAAACGTCATTCGGTAAATACGTCAATCCGCAATCCCTGGAATCGAAGTTTACCGAGTCGCCCTTTATTGAAAATATGATAGTAGTGGGTGAAAACAAAAAATTTGCTGCAGCGCTCATTCTGCCTGATTTTGTTTACTTGAAAAGTTGGTGTGATCTGCATAAAGTACCTTACACAACTAACGAAGAGATAATTAAACACCCGGAAGTTACAAAACGATTCATGACTGAAGTAAAGAAATACAATGCATTGTTTGGTGATTATGAGCAAATTAAAAAGTATCAGCTGGTAGCCGACGAGTGGTCCATGAACAACGGATTCCTCTCACCTACACTAAAAATCAAACGAAAAGTGATTCAGAAATTCTACGAAAGTAAGATAGAACAACTGTTTGAATAAACACAAAGCAATTAAAAAAATATAAAATAGTTTTGTAATCGAACGTGATATAATACTTTTGCACGTGAAAAATGCGAAGCAACTTAGACCGGCTTCTCTTTAATCAAAAGGGGTCGGTTTAGTTTTTTAAAAACGGGTTTTTAGTGCTTGTTGAATGACGATTCAGCAGGTTAAAATTTGCAAAAACTGCATCCAAAGGCTTTGTTAAACATTTTTATTTATCGGTTTTTTCTTTCGAATATCATTTTTTTTTTTTATATCTTTGCATATTATTACTCAAATTGGGTTAATAGACAAAAACATGAAGGAAAAAAAGTATACTAAAATTTTATTTATTTCGCAGGAAATTTTCCCGTATTTACCGGAATCAGAAATTTCGAATCAAAGTAGATATTTACCACAGGCAGTTCAGGAGAGAGGAAGAGAAACCCGTACGTTTATGCCAAAGTTTGGTTTGGTGAACGAACGAAGAAATCAGTTGCATGAAGTAATTCGTCTTTCGGGCATGAATCTGATTATTGATGATACCGATCACCCGCTCATTATCAAGGTTGCATCCATTCAGTCGGCGCGCCTGCAGATTTACTTTATCGATAACGATGACTATTTTCAGCGGAAAAATACGGTGAAGGATGATGCTGACAACGAATATAAAGACAATGACGAACGATCCATATTCTTTGTGCGCGGTGTGATGGAAACGGTGAAGAAACTACGCTGGACACCCGACATTATTCACTGTCAGGGCTGGATGACCGCCGTAGCACCTCTTTACATCAAGAAAGCGTATAATGACGATCCGTTTTTCAAAAAATCAAAGGTGGTTTACTCGCTTTTCGACGATGAATTCAAATCTGCGTTTAACTCCGATTTTGGCAAAAAACTCACGCTGGAAGGAATTCTGCCCGAGCATCTCGAGAGCATCAGCGGAGATGAGATAGATTATACAGCTGTCTCAAAACTGGCAATTGACTTCTCGGATGGGGTGATTCAATCACACAAAACGGTTAATCCCGAATTGGTAGATTATGTGAAAAAGAAAAAAATAAAATTTCTCCCATTTGTTGAAGCGGAAGATTATGTCGACGATTACATTAAATTTTATGATAGTTTGTAACGCCTTTTTATCGAAACTGTTATTATTTTACTTTTAATTAAATGATGAATGAAGCTTAAATTCATAGTTCCTCTGTTGGTTTTACTGGCTGTTTTTCTTGTCTCCTGCGATAATAGTGCTGATAATATGGGCGTAGATATTCAGCCCACTGCCGATAAAATAACTCTTAATGTCGATACTTTTCATTTGTCAAGTGTTACTGTGCCCGTCGATCGGATTGTTTCCAAACCGGATTCATTGCTGCTTGGCACTTTTATCGACGATTTTTTGGGTACCACCCGTGCCGACATTCTGACACAACTGGCACTCCCAACAACCAATTATACTTACCTGGATGAGTCTGTTGCTACTACTACGCCCGATTCAGTTGTGGTTACAATGGGTTTCGATTCTTATTTCGGAGTAAGCACTTCGCCTGTCGAAATCAGTATTTATGAGATGAAAACGGCTCTGAAGGCAAAAGAAAATTACTATTCCAGTATTGATCCGTCGCTCTATGTCGATTTTTCACGAAAGCTCAACGCCTCAGCCGAATTATTGACCATTAAAGATGGCCTTACAGGCATACAAAACACTCAACTTGCCATCAAATTGTCGTCCGATTTTTTGCAGCGTTTTTTTACCAAAGATCCGACGATATTCAAAAGTCAGTCCGAATTTGATAATTTTTTCAAAGGGCTATACATTACCACCGATTTTGGGAGTTCGGCCATGGTGAATGTTCGTGCACTTTCTATGACACTTTATTTTCATTACATTTATAAAAATGACCCGGCACAGATAAAAATAAAAGGATATCACTCATTTACGGCTAATTCGGAAATAGTGAAGGTCAATCGGGTACAGCATCCGTTCAGAACGCTCACTATTAATCCGAACGATGAATTTAATTATTTAGCTTCACCGGCCAATTATCACACCAAAGTGAGAATTCCGCTCGCGCGGCTTCGTCAGCGTATCAAAACAGGAGATAAACACCTGGATGTGAACAGTGCTGTATTGAAGCTGAACGTACAGGACCGCAGCAAATGGGGTGCAGGTACCGGCTCAGTAATTCCCTATATTTCATCGGTACTGCTCATAAAGGAAAGTGCTATAGATGATTTTTTTACCAAGCATGAGTTGCCTTCGGATACTGTATCGTTCGTTGCCACCCTGGGATACGAAAACATTACCGCCACTACTTATAAATACAACTACACATTCAGTAATCTGGCTAATCTGATAGAAAATGAACTGAAGAAAAACTCCACAGATGAATACCTTGATATGGTTTTGGTGCCGGTTTCGCTTGTTCAGTCTTCTTCTGCCAGCTCATCTCAGTCTTACCTCACCGAAGTAAACCAAAGCACTCAGGTGGAAGCAGTTTCCATTTTCAGCGGAAAAAACAAAGAAATCCCGATGAAACTGGAGGTGGTTTACAGCGGATTTTAGAATTGAAGAGAATAAATAGAATAAAAAAGCAGAACCGTTTGGTTCTGCTTTTTTCTATTTATGTCTCATAAATATGTTTATCGGTGTGCCGTTAAAATCCCATTTATCCCGTATCTTGTTTTCCAGAAAACGGCGGTAGGGATCTTTCACGTACTGCGGAAGGTTGGCAAAGAACACAAAACTTGGAATCATTGTGTTGGGGAGTTGCGTAACGTACTTTATTTTGATGTACTTACCTTTCAAAGCGGGTGGGGGATAGTTATCGATAATAGGCAGCAGTGTTTCGTTTAATTTGGCTGTAGGCACTTTCCGATGCTTATTTTCATATACTTTCATTGCGGTGTCCAATACTCTGAGGATGCGCTGTTTGTTGGGTACAGATGTGAAAATAATAGGGAAATCTGAAAAAGGAGCCAATCGATCCCGAATGCCTTTTTCTATTATCTTTACATCATTTGCTTCTTTGTTTTCTATCAGGTCCCATTTATTCACCACAACCACCAGTCCTTTCTTGTTCTTCTGAATAAGTGAAAAAATATTCAGATCCTGACTTTCGATACCGCGTGTGGCATCGAGCATGAGAATGCTCACGTCAGAATTTTCGATGGAACGAATGGAACGCACTACCGAATAATATTCCAGGTCTTCGTTTACTTTGGCTTTTTTGCGGATTCCGGCAGTGTCAACTAAATAAAAGTCATATCCGAATTTATTGAAACGCATGTAAATGGAATCGCGGGTAGTACCTGCTATTTCGGTTACAATAGTACGTTCTTCGCCAATAAGAGCGTTGATAAGAGATGATTTCCCGGCATTGGGCCTTCCAACAACCGCAAAACGGGGTAGTTCCTCATCCGTATCATCCGAAGTTTCGGATTTGAAGTGCTTCAGCAGTTCGTCCAGCAATTCACCGGTACCCAGTCCGTTGATAGATGAAAGGATAAACGGTTCGCCCAGTCCCAGTGAGTAGAATTCGGCCGACTGAAACTGAAGGTCGAAGGTATCGGTTTTGTTGGCAACCAGAATAATTGGTTTTTCCGAGCGTCGAAGTATTTGTGCCACAGCTTCATCCAGATCGGTTAGCCCGTTTTGCACATCAACCAGAAAAAGTATTACGTCGGCTTCTTCGATGGCAAGCATCACATGGCGCTTTATTTCTTTTTCAAATACGTCCGAAGAGTTGACCACCCATCCACCGGTATCAATCACCGAAAACTCACGTCCTTCCCATTCACTTTTTCCGTACTGCCGGTCGCGCGTTGTGCCGGCTTCCTCATTTACTATGGCTCTGCGGCTTTGTGTAAGCCTGTTAAATAAAGTGGACTTGCCCACATTCGGGCGTCCTACAATTGCTACAATATTTCCCATTGGTTTTTTGTTTTATCCCGACTCGTAGTGGGATGATTAAACTTTCATTTGGTTTGTTCTGTCCGTTTCTCACGAATACGAAACAGTGGGTTCAAATTTTTAGGGTGCAAAGATACTAAAAAAATCCGGCTTTTTTGGTGGAAATGATTTGTAAATGAGATTGTTTTGCTGTGCTGTTTCTTCACTGAGGTGATTTCGTATTCTGTTTTAATTTTTTTCAGGTGGAATAAGAAAGTACGAAGTATTTATTTCGCTTAAAAACAGATTTCGCTGATTTTTTTAAAGTCAGGATATCGTAAGTACTTACCCCGTATATTCATTTTGTTTTATTTGTTAAAATAAATTGCCGTTTAATTAATTTTAATTTACTTTGTGGAAATTATATTATTATTTATGTTACTTAAATGATTGAAAATGATTTCTTTTCGTAAAGAGATCAGCATTGTTTAAAGTCATACATGCAAATAAAGAAAAATGAAGCTGCTTCCTGCCACCGCCCGGTCGTTGATATTTCTAATTCTCGTGTTAGTGACAGCCTGCAGCGAAATAGCAGAATCGAATCGATTCACGAATGTTTGTATGGAGGAAGG
>JAGPGR010000098.1 GCA_018055865.1 Paludibacteraceae bacterium
ATGCTTATGTGCAGAGAAAAAACAGTAGATTAAAAAGCAATCAGATGTGGCATCCAGCCATTTAGAATGATGATAATTTCATTTCTTTTTTTCACTACATAACGGTAAAAACATATTAATCTGATAAAAAAGAGATGCCAACCAAATATTAAACATTTTATTTTTACATTTGTACTAACAATAAAGCACACGCTATGAGAAACAACTTATTACGCTTCGTTTTTATTTTTCTTTTAACTATCACCGTTCTATTGACGGTTCAGGCAAACAATCACTTCCAGCAGCAAAGAGACTCCATTACCCAACGTATCAATACGCTGCGGGGCGAAGAAAAGCTTGATGCCTATCAAGAACTCTTCGATTTACTTGAAACGGACACTATTTCTGATGCATCGGTACAAGAGTATCTCAATCTTTCTGACGTTTTCACTGCCGAAGCGCAAAAGCAGGGCAATGCAAAAGAGTGCGGACGAAATATGATAAACAGGGCTTTGTATCTGGCAAACAACAAACGATGGAAAGAACTGGATGAGCGTAAAAATGAATACCTTGATTACACCTTCAAAAACGAACTTTGGGACTACTACTATGCTATACAGAGTGTTTATCTCGAAAACTATTACCTGAAAACAGGACAGACGGACAGAGTTATCCGTGAAGCAAACGAACTATACGCGAAAGCAAAAGCCGAAAAACATACGGAGGGAATTATGACTTCGTGGTTTGTGATGGCGCGCACATTCAATTCGCAACGCCGATATGCCGAAGCTGAAACCTATTTTGAAGAGGGGCTGAAAGCATACAGCAAAGAAAAAACTACGCCTGCTTACTTAGATGGATGGAATAATTATTGCGCCCTGCTTGTGGATACCCGTCAGTGGGAAAAAGCCCTGTCAGCCATCGGGCAGTTTGATGAAATAACCTGTAAATTCCTGAAAGATATCGGGAGGAGCTATCCATATCTCGAAGCAGTGATACTACGTCTTTATGCCCATACCTACACCGGAACCAATCAATTGGAAAAAGCAAAAGCCGCTCTGGATAATGCTGACCTGCTCAGCAACGACCTCATCGGGCTGACCAACTCCAACAGCATCCGCGCCGAAATTGCCGTGAAACAGGGAAAATACTCCGAAGCATTATCCTATCTTACCAAAGTGAAAGAACTGCGAAGCGGAAAAACCGATTATATAGATGTCACCATCCTGCAAACCAAAGCCTCCATATGGGCAAAAATTGAAAAAGCGGAAAATACGCTCTTGTGGAGCGAAAAAGCATTTAAGTTAGCCGATTCACTGTCGCAAAATGAATTCAACAGGCAGCTGGACGAGCTGCGCACCGTGTATGAAGTGGACGTACTGACAGAGGAGAAAGACAAAATACATTTGCGCTGGATTGCCGCCACCCTGTTAAGTCTTTTGCTGATGGCGCTTTTGGTCGTAATTATTTTGTATTCACGGCGAATGAAGCAAAAAAACCAGGCTCTGTACCTACAAATACAAGAGCTTACACGAAAAGAAAAAACCATAGAAAAATGTCTGTTCACCAGTCCGGAAGAGAGTTTAAGTAAAGAAATGCTCCTTTTCCGCCGGTTGAGCCAACTGATGCAGACCGACAAACCATTTACAGACTCCCAACTAACCCGCAAAAAACTTGCCGATACCATTGGCACAAACGAAACCTATCTGGCAGAGGCAATCAAACAAAGCACCGGTCATACATTCACATCCTATATATCCAATCTTCGTCTTCTATACGCCGTAGAATTACTCACTAAAAACAAGGAAATAACATTGGATGCCGTGGCCATTGATTCGGAACACGGCTCATACTCGCCGTTTTATCGTTCATTTACAAAAAAATACGGCATCACACCGTCCGAATACAGAAAATTATCGCACGTAACAACACATTAGTGAAGACACAGCACGCCGCGTCCTGTTGCGCTTCATATCCTACGCATACAATCCATTATATATCAGAAAAGACCCATCCCATCTCTGCTTTTTCTGATTCGACAACTCTTTTTTCTGATTCGACAAGTCTGATCGTTTGAACACACGTATTTTTGTGATATAATTTCACAAAAACGATTAAGAATTTAAGAAAAAAAAATGCTTTCCACATCAGCATCCCTATCAACTTTTTACTGGGTATTAGTCTTTCAGCAAAAAGGACAAACGTACCGAATAGCCTACACCCTTACTCCGCCTGAGCAGATGATTTTTTCCGAGTCTGAAAAATTGGTATATACGCGCCGCTTCAACAATATGATTGATGCCCTGAGGTACAAACTCTTGCTCGAAAACATATCTAATGAATCCATTGAGCGGTTGATTCCGTTGTAGAGACTGGCACGCCCCGTCTCTACGGTCAAAAACATAAATTTTTCGTTGTGATTTTTTTAATAACTACTAAACAAAAAAAGATGAAAACAAGTAACCCGTTCTTAGCCGTAATGCGGTGTAGATACCACACCGGAATGAATGCCGGCGAAAGTCGGCTGAGGCACTTCTCGCGACGGTGTAAAATGCTGCTGTCTGTTCTGGTGATTACCCTGTCATCAACGATGTGGGCAGCTTCGCCCGTTATCGTGGAAGGCGATATCATTACTGTTTCAGGAGGAACTGTCAGCCCTGACAATCCCGATGTGTATGTTATCGACATGGGTAACTATACAAACGGTACCACTTATTCCATTACGCTGAACCGTCCGAAAGGAAGTCAGGCTAACTATCCTGTCAGTATTAAATATTCGTGGCAGAACAACGATTACGATAGAGGCATTTGGCAATCCTGCTTTTATGCTGATAAGGAAACCGGCGAATATTTAAGTGATGGCGTTTTTGAATTTGCCGCAGGCGAAACAACAAAAACCATCACTTTTGATGCCAATGATTCGGCCAAACTGCCCAATTCGCAGGCAGTGGTCTATCTCTTCTTCGGGCAGGGGAGCCGCACCCGGGCTGAGTATCCGGTGGTGAAAATGAATTTTACCAATCCGCAACCAGTTACACCCACTACGGGCAGTGAATATCCTGACAATTCACCGAGCGTATATACGTCGATGATGTTTCCTGTCGGGTACTATATGCTGATGTACATGGATGGAGATTATTTTGGACATTTTGATGTGCTAAACAATACACGGCTGCGCATCAACCGCCAATACCTCAATCATGAGGCAAATCCGGTAAATATCTCCGACAGACAACTTGCTCAATCACAATCCCTCCTGCTAAAACCCGAACAACCGGAGGGAGCGGTAACCAACATTCTTGAATTCATTTATAAAGTGACGGAAGACGCAATTATCAGCGATTATGAACGCACACAGGATGGTGATATGCTACCGCCTACACCCAGTTTCACGCGCCAGGCTGATTCCGTAATGAATTTACAAATGGCAAAGGATAAAACACTGTTTGGTAAACTGGGAGTCGATGACAGTAATTATGGAATGGGCGATGCCATGCCGGTGATAATGGACGATTATCAGTATATGGAACTGCCACCGCGATTTGGTGCAATCACAGCCGATGCCAAAAAGCATTTGGAAAATACCCTGATTTCTATTAAGGCAAAAAATAAAGTAGTAACACAAAACATAAACATCACAAAAAAACAGGGTGGAGTAACTAAAAAGATACAACTAACACCCCGTGGACAGCTTCATAACGAAACTATATATGGCAGTCTGAAACAATATGTAACGAAAGAAGAAGCAGTAAATGCCAAATTTGATGCAGCCAAGATAAACATGGTTTCAAAACCGGCGTATAAGGAAGCCTTGTTAAAACGTTTACAAGAATTTGGCAACGATCCGAAAAAAGCTTTTAGCGGAGCAAACACTATTTCAAAAAAACCAATTTGGCTGGATGAACTTCATACGGCACAAGTTCCTGAAAAAGTAAAAACCGTGTGTTTTGAAACTGTTTATTCCATTCGTAAAGATATTTCAGCTGACCTTAAAATTGACAAGGTTATTGATGTAAAAATTCGGAGAATACTTGAAGAACGATTGAAAAAATACAATGGAAATGCCAAACAAGCATTCTCTAATTTAGACGAAAATCCGATCTGGCTCAACGAAGAAAAAGGAATTAGCATAAAACGGGTTACTATTTCGGGTGTTAGCAATGCAGAATCATTACGTGATAAACGGGATAAGAATGGAAATTTAATTTTAGACGACAAGGGTCAAAAACAACCAGTAGATTTTGTGAATACTGGTAATAATCATCACGTTGCAATTTATCTTGTTCCTGTATTAGATAATAATGGTGAGATTCTATTCGATGAAGACAACCAACCTAAATATGAATTGCAAGAAAATGTGGTTTCTTTTTTCGAAGCAACTACCCGGGTAAATCAGGGATTACCTGTTATCGATAAAGAATTAAGGAAGTCCGAAGGCTGGAAATTCCTTTTCAGCATGAAACAAAACGAATATTTTGTATTCCCCAAAACTGAAAAACGAGAAAAAGTAAATGAAGAAACAGGTGAAATAACAGAGGAAGAAGTAATTACTTTTAATCCCAAAGAAATAAATCTTCTTAATCCTGATAATTATCATTTGATAAGTCCGAATATGTTTCGGGTGCAGAAATTCACAACAAAAGATTATTTTTTTAGACATCATTTAGAAACAAATGTTGAAAACAACAATACATTAAAAGGGATTACGTGGTTAAGAACCAGCCTAAATGGACTAAAAAATACTGTAAAAGTAAGGGTAAATCATTTAGGCCAAATCGTTTCGTTTGGAGAGTATTAATTCAAACTCAACATCGACCGTCTCGGCAATATCTCATTAAAAACTAACAAATCATTCGAATAAAGCTAATTCATACATCAAAAGAAATTAGTTAAACGGTGAGGATAATCTGACAGCAGCATATATATCGCAACAATTACAACATATATAAGGCAGTATTGTTATCATATATATGTTAGTAAACCCAAGGTATATATGCCAATAATAAAATATCAGGAAGATTCATTTAAATTCAGCTGGTGTAAGAACTAAATCATCAGGAAGAAAAAGATAAAACAATGAGTATCAAATACAAAATGATTCATCGGGGCGACTACCTGAACCCCGAAGAGAAGAAAAAATCGGGTTATTATCCACAGGTAATCCGCTCGGGAACGGTGAACCTGGAAGAAATGGCAACGATCATTGCCAAAGGAAAGCGGTTACAGGCATTTGAAATAAAAAGCACCCTTGAGTTGCTTATCGCATGCATTGAAGATGAGCTTTTGGATGGAAAAAGTGTTTGCCTGGATGGGTTTGGCACTTTCTCGCTTACAGCTCAAAGCGTTCGTCGGGTGGAGAACCCGAAGGAAATACGGGCTGAATCTGTAGAAGTGAAGCGGGTAACTTTCACGCCGTCGCTCCCACTCCGAAAACGGTTGAAAAACGCGAAGTTTATACGGGCTGCAGAGTAAATTATTTTAAAATCACCATTAAAAGAAGAAACGAATATGTCAAAAGCAAAACTAAAAAAAGAACTGAACAATCTGACCAAAGAACAATTGATGGAACAAATACTGGATTTGTACGATAAAAACAAAGCAGTTAAGGAGTTTTACGATTTCTATCTGAACCCGGTGAATGAAAAAGAACTGGTGGAAAAATACAAAAAATTGATACGGAAAGAGTTTAATGTAGAAAGACCGGAACGTGGCAGTGAAAAGTTTTCGGTTGCTAAAAAGGCGATCTCGGATTTTAAAAGCTTGCAGCCATCGCCCGAAGCATTGGCCGATGTTATGTTGTATTTGCCCGAAAGTGCCTGCGAGTTAACATATTGTTATGGCGATTATTCCGAACAATTTTACGATTCGACATATAATAATTACAAAGCAGCATTGGAGTTTATGGCAAAAAACAAATTACTCGATGAGTTCAAGCTCCGTGCCGAACAATGTGTAGAATGGGCATCTCCGTGTGGGTACGGCTTTGCAGATGATATAGCAGGCGTTTTTTACGATTATTACGGGGAATAGCCTTTTCAACAAGTTTTTCCTAAGTTTAGAACTTCGAATACGCTATATTACCAAAACAACTAATACCGATGGAAAAATTACAACCCAATTGCAGCTACCATATTTTCAATCATGCCAATGGGTTTGAGAATATATTTACTGTAGATGATAATTATCGTTTTTACCTTGATAAATATCAGCAATATATTCTGCCCATAGCTGAAACATACACGTATTGCTTGTTGCCGAATCATTTTCATCTGGTGGTCAGGATTCGGCGCAAAGAAGTTATAGAAGAGGTTTATCGCAACTTCAAATCTACTAACTTTTCCAAAGTTCCAAACTTTGGAAAAGTTGAAAATTCCGGAAAAGTTGAAATCACCGATAATATAATTGAACAATTCATTTCGAAACAGTTTGCAAATCTGTTTAGTTGTTATACGCAGTCGTTCAACAAAGTAAATAAACGGAGAGAGTCGCTTTTTCTGAAGAATTTCCGAAGGGAACCGATTGAAAACAAGGCTTATTTTCTGAACGCTGTTATTTATACACATCGAAATCCGGTACATCATGCTTTTTGCGACAGATATACCGACTGGAGTTACACTTCGTTTTGCGAAATAAAAGAACGGAATAGTCAGATGATTGAGGTAGAAAAATTACTCCGTATGTTTGGTGGCCGGGACTCATTTATTGATTTACACGAACAATCTGCCAATAAATTCAGAGAATCCTTAATTGCTGATTTATAGTAAATCGTTTTCAACTTTTCCAAAGTTATAGAACTTTGGAAAAGTTGAAAACAATAACGACTAACACCATGATTAAACGCACGCTTTATTTTGGCAACCCGGCTTATCTAAGCCTACGGAATGCGCAACTGGTGATTCATTTGCCGGATGCCAATGGCATGGACGACAAGGCTGGTAACAACACCATCCCTATCGAGGACATTGGAGTGGTGA
>JAGPGR010000099.1 GCA_018055865.1 Paludibacteraceae bacterium
GGGTTAGCACCTCGCTTTTTTTTGTTTTTCTCTTAAGAAACAAATTAAGATTTGTTTCTATTTTTTGTTGTAAGATAAAATCTCCTGGAAACTTGATTCAAGGTGCAAAGGCGGTAAATAAATCTTTAAAAATAGGGGGTAAGAAAAACATGTAACAAGTTTTTCAAAACATGTACATGTTTTGAGATAATATGTACTACTTCTTTGAGGTGTCCGGAAGGATATAAAAATACGTTACTTTTAATCGGGTTCCTCTACAGTTTCTCTACAGTTGTTCTACAGTTCCTTCACAGTTTTTCCGTAGTTATTCTTGCCGGTCTTCCGGTATATTTGAGGTCAATCCTGTAATAAAATACTCAATAGTTGATACAAATAAAAAAAAAAGTCCCTGCACTTTCCGGTGCAAGGACTTTCCGCATATAAAAATTAGTTTAGCTATAAACTATCTCCAAAATCTTCTTTGAATTTTGCCATCAGTTTCTGAGGCCAGTCATTTACCGGTTCAAGACCTCCCATGAAGAATCGAAGCACCGGCGGTTCGTACACAAATTTCAGCCCGCCAATCAGTTCGCGGTTCTGAAAGAGCCAGTTTACACGGTCTTCCACGTATTTGATTTGCGAGAGGGTGAATACGCGCCGCGGTACAGCCAGACGAACCAGTTCCATGTCGGCATAGGTCTCGTTGCCATATTCGTCGCGCTGGTTGGATATAGAGCCGCGTTCCATACCGCGGATTCCCGAAATCAGGTACAGAGCGGCAGCAAGGCAACCTGCCGGATATTGCGATTGCGGAATGTGAGCGCAGATTTGCATGGCATCCAGGTGTACACCCAGAACTCCGGCCGGTTTGATAACCGGAATTCCTTTCTTATCCAGCTCATTCACCAGGTATTCTATGAAATTCGGGCTTTGGCAGATTACGGTTTCGTCAAGTGTTTCATAAAGTCCTACAGCCATACTTTCAATTTCACGTACCGAAATACCGCCGTAGGTCAGAAATCCTTCGTAAAGCGGAACTAGTGCTTCCAGTTCTTTGTATATGCCGATGTCATTGGTACAGATACCTCCACCGCGTGAAGAGCTCAGTTTGCGGGCAGAGAAATAAACCAGGTCAGCCAGGTCGGTCATCGTTTTGATAATTTCGCCGAGGTTGCTGTTTTTGAATTCATCTTCGCGTTTCATTATCAGGTAAGCATTCTCTCCCAGCAAACTTGCATCCAGCACCAGGCGGATGCCGTATTTATCAGACAAAGCGCGGACATCACGCAGATTTTGAAGGGAGAATGGTTGTCCGCCAATGAGGTTGGTCGAGGCTTCCATGCGGATAAACGGAATATTTTTCGGTTCGTGGAGCTTGATCATTTCTTCCAGTTTCTCAATGTTCATATTCCCCTTGAAAGGATGCGAAGAGTTCACCACATACGCTTCATCATAAAGCAATTCCGCTATTTTTCCACCGTTTTCGGTTATGTGAGCCATAGCGGTGGTAAAGTGGTAGTTCATCGGTATGAGGTTACCGCTTTTTATATACGCTTTGGAAAGTATGTTTTCTGCTGCACGTCCCTGATGCACAGGCAGAAAATATTTTTTACCCAGTACATCTTCCACTGCTTTTTGAAGACGAAAAAAACTTTGCGAACCAGCATAAGCATCGTCGGCTTGCATCATCGCAGAGAGCTGGTTGTCGCTCATAGCATTGGTTCCGCTATCGGTAAGCATGTCCAGAAAAACATCCATGGTGCTCATACGGAAGGTGTTGAACCCGCCTTCGTACAGGGCTTCCATACGACGTTCAATGGGTACAAGATGTAGTTTTTGCACAATACGCGTTTTGTGCAACTCAAGAGGGATATTTTCTCCACTGTAAAATTTAATTTCCTGCATTTTCTTTGCTTTTTTTTGTCAGTAAAAATAAGGGTGTTTGTTTTGTTTTTTTGTAAAAAAAAGTCCGAGTAGTTTCTTTCGTACAGACTCTAATGACAAATTGTCTTGTCCTGAGCGTGAAAGTTGCAAAATTGCTCTCAAAACTGAATTTTATGTGTGCAAAGATACTAAAATTTGAAAAATAATGCATTAAATGGCAGAAAAATGTATGTTTTTAGCAAAAAGCTTTCAGCTAACCAATTGTAAATTGTCAATCGAAAACTATTGATAAATCAAACCGGATCAACATCCAGGCTTATTTTCACCGATTTGAACGGCTGTCGGGCGAGAAGCAAATCGGTGATTTGTTTCAGTATTTCCTTGGCGCGGACAGGGGAGGCTTCGGTTTCTATTTTAAGCAGGATATTTTTAATATAATAATTCTGAATACGTGAAACCGGAGGAATATTCGGCCCGAACACACGATGGGAGAATATCTTCCGAAGTTCTGCGGCCAACTCCTGCGCAGCGTGATCCACTGTTTTTACATCGCGATGACGCAGGGTGATTTCAATCAGCCGGGTGTAAGGCGGATAACCAAACTGACTTCGTTCCTCCGATTGAGTATTGAACATGGCTTCGTAATCGTTTCGGATTACCTGCCCGATAACCGGATGTTCCGGATTGGAGGTTTGAAGCACTACAGTGCCCCGTTTGTTCTTGCGCCCTGCTCTGCCGCTCACCTGCGCCATGAGCTGGAAAGCCCGTTCGTGGGAACGGAAATCGGGAAAATTCAACATGTTGTCGGCATTGAGAATCCCTACCAGACTCACCCGCTCAAAGTCGAGTCCTTTTGTAACCATTTGAGTACCAACCAGAATATCTACTTTTCCCTGTTCAAAATCGGTAATAATTTTATCGTACGATTTTTTGTTGCGGGTAGTATCCACATCCATGCGTGATACGCGTGCCTGTGGGAAAAACTCTGTGATCTCCTGTTCTATTTTTTCAGTACCGAATCCCTTGTTTTCCAGATTGGGTGTATTGCATACCGGACAAAGTTCGGGAATATGTTCCGTATAGCCGCAATAATGGCAGGTGAGTTTGTTCAGAAATTTGTGAACTGTCAGACTCACATCGCAGTTTTTGCATTTGGGTACATAGGTGCAGTTTTTGCATTCCAGATATGGAGCGTAGCCGCGCCGGTTTTGAAAAAGAATGACTTGCTCTTTGTTTTGCAACGCTTTTTTGGTTTTTTCCTTCAGCAGGGGAGTGAAATGACCTTCCATCTGCTTTTTGCGGTAGGCTTCTTTGGTATCGGCAATCAGAATATCAGGAAGTTCCATTTCCCTGAAACGCTGATTGATAGCTACATAGCCATATTTACCTGTTTTAGCGTTGAAATAACTCTCGATGGCTGGCGTAGCACTACCAAGCAGGGTTTTGGCACCATGAAGTGAAGCCAGCACGATGGCAGCATTGCGGGCATTGTATCGCGGAGCGGGGTCAAATTGCTTGTAACTTGTCTCGTGCTCTTCGTCCACAATGACGAGCCCCAGTTGACGGAACGGAATGAAAACAGCCGAACGTGCCCCTATCACCACTTCGTACCCTTTGTCCTGCAGCATGTTATTCCATATTTCCACCCGCTCTGCATCCGAAAAACGGGAATGATACACCGCAAGTTTGTTACCAAAAATCCGTTTCAGTCGCGAAGTGAGCTGTGTGGTAAGCGCTATTTCAGGCACCAGATAGAGCACCTGCTTCTTTTCTGCCAGGGTTTGTTCTATCAGGTGGATGTAGAGTTCGGTCTTGCCGCTGGATGTTATGCCGTGAAGCAACACCGTTTTTTTATCAATAAACTGATGGTTCAACTCGTTAAAAGCCTTAAGCTGAAATTCGTTGAGTGGATATTTCTCTTCGGTAAGCACTTCCGATCGGTCTAATCGTCCAATTTCTTTTTGATAGATTTCGAGCACATTTCGTGCAGTCAGTGCACTGAGCACTGAAACAGAATTGCCTGATTTTTCGAGCAATTCTTTCTTCGAAACCTCGATAATATTATTCTTCGACAAACATTTCGACAGTTCAATGTACTTCATGAGCAGCTCCAGCTGCTTCCGGGCGCGGCTTAGTTCTTCGAAAATATTTCGTAACTGATTTTCAGAAGATGCTTTTTCGGTGAGGCGGATGTAGCTTTCCGTTTTAGGACGGTATTTTTCGGTGAGCTCTTCACTTACCTCCACAAGTCCTTTTTCCATCAGGATTTTAAGTGCCGGTAGCGTATCGCGCATTTCGGTAACTTTGTTAAGTTCTGATACCGATTTAATTTTTCCATCAGAAAGAGCGTCGATAATTTTATACTCTTTATCCGAGAGCGCTATTTCTCTTTCAAATGCGGGATTCAGGCGCACCTGTGTTTCGCTTTCCAGTTTCAGCCCGGCGGGTATAGCGGCCTGATATACTTCGCCGGGGTATGCCAGGTAGTACGAACTCATCCATTCCCAGAATTTGAGTTGCGGAAATCGGATAATCGGTTGTTCGTCCAGCAAGCAGATGATTTCTTTGGCCTGATACAGGATGGGAGCAATGCTGTGAATTAGGCATACTATGCCCGTGTACATTTTCTTCTTACCAAAGGGAACCACTACGCGCATCCCTATACGCACCTCAGCAGCCCATTCTTCGGGAACTGAGTAGGTAAAGGTATTGCCCAGTGGCAAAGGGAGTATGACGTTAATGTACTTCATCGGATTATCTGTTAAGCCCCCTCAATCCTCCAAAGGGGGACTTAAGAATAATTGTTTTAATTGTAAATATGTAAATTAGTAAATTAATTAATTGGTAAATTGGACTTCAAATCTCCAGGTATTCAAGTCTTCATGCTACCACCTCAATCAAGCAACATTTCCGTCAGTCGACAAACGTTGACGAGCGCTCTCTTACTACCCTTTAGGGATCTGGGGGATTCTCAACAACGGATTTACCGGACAACTTTCCATATGGTCGTTGATCATTCCGGCAGCCTGCATAAAAGCGTAGCAAATAGTTGACCCCACAAATTTAAATCCTCTTCGCTGCAATTCAAGGCTCATAGCATCCGATTCGTGCGATTTTGCCGGAACTTCAGATAAGCCCTGATAATGATGCTGAATAGTTTGATAATCTGTGAATTGCCATATAAAACGGTCGAATGAACCAAATTCCTCTTTTACCCGAAGAAAAGCTGCGGCGTTGATCACTGTAGCCCGTATTTTTGCCTGATTGCGAATGATGGAAGTATCCTGCATCAGTTGCTGAATCTTATTTTCGTCGTAGACAGCAATTTTTTCTGCATCAAAATCATCCAACGTTTTTCTGAAATTCTCCCGTTTGTATAGCACAGTTCTCCAGCTCAAACCTGCCTGAAAAGCATCTAACACCATAAATTCAAACAATTTCCGGTCATCGTGAAGCGGTACGCCCCATTCGGTATCATGATAGGTTTTCATAAGCAGATCATTGGCGTGCCACGAACAATCTGTCGTTTCTATTGTTTTTTTTGCTAAATTTGCCACCGTTTTTTCTTCAGTTAGTAAGAGGAAAGATATTGATATTTTATTCTAATTTACCTGAACCGGTTTTGGTACTTCGCTTACATATTGTATCGACAGAAGCACTTAGGATTGAGGTTTACAAAAATACAAATTCAAATTGAGAATATAGCGAATTAAGTTTATAAAAAGTTCATGGATCCACTCGAAATTATTCAAAAATACTACAATAAAAAAAGTAAACTCTACAAAATTCTGGTGAAACACAGCTGTCAGGTGCGCGATAAAGCGCTGGAAGTGGTGGACAAGCATCCGGAATTCGGGGCCGACCGTCAGTTTGTATCTGAAGCTGCCATGCTTCACGATATTGGCGTGTATCTGACCGATGCACCTGAAATAGAGTGTTTTGGAACTCATAAGTATGTGGCTCATGGTTACCTGGGCTCAGAAATTGTTGCCCGTGAGGGTTATCCGCTTCATGCACTGGTCTGTGAGCGCCACACCGGACTGGGGCTGAGTCTTGAGTGGATTGAAAAGCGAAACCTACCCGTTCCTCACCGCGATATGCGCCCCGTATCTATCGAAGAACAGATAGTATGCTACGCTGATAAATTTTATTCCAAAACAAAACTCAGTAAAGAAATGAAAGTGGAGAAAATCCTGAAGAAACTGGGTAAATACGACGAATCGCAGGTGGAGCAGTTTCTCGAATGGAATAAACGGTTTGGATAGGCCATGAATCATTTTTATGCAATAAGCACTTAAATTCAAAGAATTAACGAAAGTTAAATTAATTAAAAAACAGACTGATAGTCAGCGTTTTTATGTTTTATAGCAGTTTTTTTAGTAATTTTGCACCGAAAAATTAGATTTATATTATTCAAACTTATACAAGAAATTAGAAAATTATGTTTACAGAAAAAATTGGAACAAACGCCGGCTTGATTTGGGCTGCTTTGGAAAATGGTGAATTGGAAATTAAAGCTGTTAAAAAAGCTACAAAATTAACTGAAAAAGATTTGAATCTTGCATTAGGATGGTTGGCTCGCGAAGGGAAAGTATCATTCAGAGAAGATGACAAAGACGTATATATCGCTTTGGCTTAATATAACCGGATAGAATAAAAAAAGCGGAATAGTTCAAGTAACTGTTCCGCTTTTTTTAATCTGTTTTTTTGAGTTTAATGTAAATGGCACCTTACACCAGCGTTTCATTTTTTGCTTTCTTGTGCTTTCGCCACTGAAAAAGTTTGAAAAAAATCAGAATGGCAATGCCGATAAAGATAACAGCCATCAAAACCGGCACAAAAAGTGCCAGCACTGAAGTACTGAGTGCTGCCACATTCTCACCTGTGGAAACAATGGGATTGGCCGTGCCTGCCGTGAATTTGCTGGACGAAAGCCTTGAAAGAACGCTTCCGCTCTGCATAGTGGCAGCTGCACCGCCGCCCACTACGAATCCCATTATCCATTTCATCAGCTCATTGTCCACCGGAAGCACGGAAGTCATCAGGAGCGTTCCCGCCC
>JAGPGR010000100.1 GCA_018055865.1 Paludibacteraceae bacterium
CCATCGGACAGAGCAAAGCTCCCGGAAGCAGCGTGGCCGGAAAAGCAAATGTATTGGTTTTTCCCGATTTGCAATCCGGGAATATCGGTTACAAACTGGTGGAAAGGCTTTCGGGTGCACAGGCTATCGGACCTGTACTTCAGGGTATTGCAGCACCTATCAACGACCTGTCGCGTGGATGCTCTGTTGAAGATATTATTCGCATGATTACCATTACTGCCAATCAGGCAATGAAAGTTACTTAAACCCCGGTATCTTCCTAAACCCTTCCTCAAAAAGGAGTGAAATACATACTAAGGAATAATTTTATCTTTTCAGAAAAGATAGATTTCAAAAGATTCATTCAATCACACGCCCGGAAAGTCCCTTTTAAAGGGATTTTTGAGGGCCTCAAAAAATCTAAATAAGAAATGGCATCACCAACGCATGAACCCATAGAAAGATATGGATTAAGTAAAAGAAGCCTCAAAAAAACATTATTCTCCAAAATAGGAGTGGTGGGTTGCGGCAAAGACGGGAGTGTAATAGCTACTGCCGCGGCCACACACGGCATGGAAGTAGTGTTTCTGGAACCTACCAACGAACAAATAACGAATGCTTACCGCCGAATAGAAGAAAAACTGGACAGGCGGATAAAAGGATGGGGACTCACTGAAAACGAGAAAAAAGTTATACTCAGCCGCATAAAGGGCACGATGGACTATTCCGACTTTGAAGGATGTGATTTTGTGATTGAAGCCATCCGCTACAATTCACTTACGGGCGAAAGAAGAATAACCGAACGCAAAGAAGTATTCCGAAAACTGGAAACAGTGCTCGAACCCGACGCTATCATTGCCTCGAACGTAACCACTGTTATTGTATCAGATTTGGCTTCCGAACTGGAATTCAAAAGTCGATGTATTGGGTTGCATTTCCTCTCGAATGTGGTCGAATCTCAAATTATCGAAATCGTTCGCGGACTTGAAACATCCGACGATACGTATGATAAGGTTTGTAAATTTTCACGCCTGATCAACTACCAATACGTTCCGGTAGTCGAGTCATCGGGGTTGGTAAGCATCCGTTTATTCCTTATTCAGCTGAACGAAGCATGCTCCATGCTTATGGAAGGCATAGCCACCACCGAAGATATAGACCGAATAATGAATGTAGGTTTCGGTCACCGCCAGGGTTTATTCAGAATTGCCGACAAACTCGGAATTGAAAAAATAGTAAAACTGATGGAAAATCTGTATGACGAATACGGTCATGTGAAATACAAACCATCCCCGCTTTTGCTGCGAATGTACAGAGCAAAGCATCTGGGTGTAAATACCGGTAGGGGATTTTATACCTACGACGAAGCAGGCAACGTAATAAAATGAGGAAAAAATGAAAACGGAAAAAATGAAAATATTAGTACTGAATTGCGGAAGTTCGTCCGTTAAGTATAAACTCTTCGATATGAACGAACGGAAAGTAGTGGGTTCAGGCGGAGTAGAAAAAATAGGAATGAAAGGTTCTTTCCTCAAACACACCCGTGAAGACGGCGAAAAAGTGATACTCGAAGGTGAAGTACTTGAGCATCAGGTAGCTATTGAATACATATTGGGTGTATTGACCAGCAAAAAACACGGATGTCTGAACGATCTGGATGATATCAGTGCAGTTGGTCATCGGGTAGTGCACGGAGGCGAACAATTTAATTCAAGCGTAATCATAACCGAAGAAGTAATCAGAAAAGTAGAATCGTGCATAGAAATTGCTCCACTTCACAATCCGCCAAACCTGGCCGGAATCTACGCTATCAATGAGCTGCTTCCTTCGGTGCCTCAAGTAGCGGTTTTTGATACTGCTTATCATCAGACCATGCCCGAATATGCTTACATGTACGGAATACCTTATTCATTGTATAAAAAATACGGAATACGCCGCTACGGATTTCACGGTACAAGCCATCGGTATGTGTCGCAGCGTGCTTGTGATTTTTTAGGTCTTGACTACACGAAAACTAAGATAATAACCGCCCACATTGGCAATGGTGCCTCCATTACAGCTATTGAGAACGGTAAATCGGTGGATACCACCATGGGATTTACGCCGGTAGAAGGATTGATGATGGGAACTCGCTCGGGAGATATAGATCTGGGTGTAGTGACTTATATTATGGAAAAGGAAATGATAGGAACCGCCGCTGCTACTACCCTGTTCAACAAGCATAGCGGTGTACTGGGAGTTTCGGGTCTTTCGTCGGATATGCGCGATATCGAAAAGGCAATAAGCGAAGGCAATCAACGGGCAAAACTGGCTTTGGACATGTACGAATACCGGATTAAAAAATACATTGGCGCTTATGCCGCGGCACTCAACGGATTTGAGGTGCTGGTATTTACGGGTGGAGTGGGCGAAAATCAAACTGCAACGCGTGAAAAAGTTTGCAACGGATTAAACTTTTTGGGAATAGAAATTGAAACAGAAGCCAATAAAATACGTGGAGAAGAAATTCTCATAAGTACAAAAAAATCGAAAGTGAAAGTTGTGGTCATACCTACCGACGAAGAATACATGATAGCTGCCGACACCATGGAATTGACAGGGAAAAAATAAGATAAAATCACACAAAGTCACTATCTAACTGAATATCTTTAAAGGTGTTTATTTTCAAAAAAGAATTCATTTCGAAACTGAACAAAATCAAAAAAAACTAAAAATGGGAGTTCTTATTGCACTTTTAGTCATAATCAGCTGGGCATTGCATTTGGCATATATGCTCCTTTTGCAACCTGTAAACTTGCTGGATGTCTGGTTTTGGGTCCACATGCTTATACAGACATGGCTTTTTACAGGTCTGTTTATTACTGCTCATGATTCCATGCACGGAACCATTTCAGCAAACCGAAAACTCAATAATGTCATCGGTTTTTCAGCCACATTGCTTTTTGCCGGTATGTGGTATCCGATGCTTATCAAAAAGCACAAAATGCACCACATAAATCCGGGCACCGCTCTTGATCCCGATTATTACACCGGTAAGCAGAATTTTTTTGCCTGGTGGTTTTCGTTTATGAAAGCGTACGTAACAATTTGGCAAATTCTGATAATGGCGGGATTATTTAACCTTGGATTGCTGTATTTTTCAGAAATTCAACTGATTGTACTCTGGATTATTCCTTCCATACTGGCTACTTTTCAGCTCTTTTATTTTGGCACTTATTTACCTCACCGATTGCCTCATACTACCGAAATGGGAATTTACAAATCCCGTACATTGAAGAAAAATCACTTGTGGGCAATGCTTTCGTGTTACTTTTTTGGTTATCATTACGAGCATCATGCATCGCCGCAAACTCCATGGTGGAAGCTTTATCAGACAAAAAACTAACCCCGGACAAACGGTATTTGCTTTCTATTGCGTTGTAGTTTTTCCTGCCGATGAGGAGTATATGATGGCAGCAGTCAAAAGGGTATTGATGGCAAACTTTTAGCTGCTTATTGACAAAAAAAAAGGACTTCACAGGAGAGGTCCTTTTGTGTTTTTACAATTTTCCGATATCTTCTATAAACTTTTCGACGCCTGCGTTCCAGTCAGCGTACAGTTTACGGTAATATTCCTTCACTTCATTCGGTTTTTCTTTTCCGCCATTCCTACCAATACGGTTGATACATTCACGCGTAAATTGAGATATTTCTACAACCAAAGAATCGGCTTTCCCGGTATCTTCTTTCCCAGTCATGAGCGTTTTGAAAAAAACATCGGTAATCAGTTCAGAAGAAATGAACTGCATCGTTTTTTTAAGTTTTCGTTTACTTGCCATTTTTCAGTTTTTTTTAAGTTTAGAGTTGAGCATTCCAGACTTTGAAAGTTGCATTTTTCAAGAAGAAAAGAATACTTTTGTACAAATATAACAGATAAAAATCGTTTAATCATCTTTTTTGAATAAATTTGTCTTTGGAAATAATTCGGCCGACAAATCGTTTAAAGAGAAATACGACAACACAACTTGATTATGTATCAAAAAATTATCAATAAAATATTTTTTTCTACACTCGCTTTTTTAATTTCGATGGTGACGATGAATTCGTGTATCGACGAGCAGATTTCAGGCGATACGGCGCTGAAACTGGCTTTTTCAAAAGATACACTACTTTTTGATACTATTTTTACTACCATCGGCAGTTCCACTTCCAGAATAAAAGTGTATAATCCGAACTCCAAAAATGTGGAAATATCGGCTATCGGCCTGGCGCGAGGCGCAAATTCACCTTACAGAATCAATGTGGACGGGGCTTTGAGTCAGGACAACCGATTTACGAACATCGAACTCCGTGCCAAAGACAGTTTGTATATTTTTGTGGAAGTGACGGTTAATCCTCAGGATGTTAACTCACCTGTTTTTATTAAAGATTCCATCGTTTTTCTCACAAATAAAAATCAGCAAGACATAAAACTGCTTGCTTACGGACAAAACATGGAAGTGCTTCGTAGCCGAACAATTCTGACCGACAGCACCCTGACAGCCGTAAAACCCTATCTGATCTTTGGCGATCTGGTTGTGGATTCGGCTACCACGCTGACGCTGGAGCCGGGATGCCGATTGTACTTTCACAATGGGGCAAGTCTGGTTGTATACGGCAATCTGATAGCCGACGGGACCCGCGAGCTACCGATACTTATGCGCGGTGACCGCACCGACCGGATTTTCGAAGATGTGTCATACAACCTGGTTTCTAATCAGTGGGGTGGCGTGTTGCTGCTAAACAAAGAGGGGATACATTCTTTTAACTATGTGAAAATGAACAGTGGCTATGTGGGAATTTATTTTTCGAACGACGACCGGAATTTCCGCCCGAAACTTGAAATAAACAACTCCAGAATCCACAATTTTCTGAAATACGGATTGGTCGTACAAAACGGGGATGTGTTGGTAACTAACTCCGAAATCTCAAACACAGGAGCCTATTCGGTGTATCTCAATGGCGGTAAACATACCTTTATCCACAGCACCATAGCCAACTATTTTAACAGCACCAACGTCAGGATTCAACCTTCGGGCAAAGAAGGAAATGCTGCAGTGATGATTATGGAGCTCAACAGGATTATTCCGATGGAAACGGTATTTAAGAACTGTATAATTGCCGGTTCGAATTCGAATGAACTGGATATTTTAACCCGTTCTGACGATAATTATCATGGCTCGTTCAGTCATAGTTATATCCGGAAAGTAAAACCGGATCCGGTACCTGCCATGTTTACCAATATAACCTGGTACAATCCGAAAGACACCATTTTCAAAAACACATATTACGATCTTAAAAAATTGCAATACTACAATTTTATGCCCGATTCAATTTCGCCCGCACGCAACATGGCCGATCCGGATGTAGCAAAGCTGTATCCTACTGACCTCAACGGCAACAGCCGACTGGAGGATAATCAGCCTGACGCAGGAGCGTATGAATGGGTGCCGACGAAAAAGGCCCTCTAAATCACCCAAAAAGGGTACTACATTGCAGATTCGAGCACCTTAAGACTTAGTTCGATGTTTTTTTACTAAAAACTGAAAGATATGAAAAACTCTTACTTATATATTTTATTGCTATTTTTTTCAATTTCAGTTTTGGGTCAAAACAGGGAAATGAAGAACTTCAAAATAGTGAGCTACAACGTTGAAAATTATTTCGACGTAGTGGATGATTCACTGACCTCCGACGAAGAATACCTCCCTACCGGCATCAGAGCCTGGAATAATTCGAAATATACAACTAAACAAACGAATATTGCCAAGGTACTGGCAGCCATCGGCGGCTGGGAGTCTCCTGCCATTGTCGGGCTATGTGAAATTGAGAGTGAAAAAAGCATGAGAGACCTCACTCTTTACTCTCCGCTTAAAGGACTGGGATACAAATACATTCACCACGAGTCGCCCGATGCACGCGGTGTTGACGTAGCGCTTATGTATCAGCCGCATCAGTTTAAGCCGTATTGGAATGAAATTATCCGAATTCCCACATTCAAAACCCGGGATATGCTTTACGTAGCCGGCAGAATGCCCAATGAAGACACTTTGCATGTTTTTGTATGCCATTTTCCTTCGCGGTTAGGCGGCGAACTCGAATCGGAAGACAGGCGAGTGACGGTAGCCGAAAAACTTCGCCTTAAAGTGGACAGCCTTTTTCAAACCTCAGAAAATCCAAATATTATTATCATGGGCGATTTCAATGACTATCCTTCGAATAGCAGTATTGTAGAGGTGCTGAAAGCCATGCCTCCATCCGATAATATTCAACCGAAAAATCTGTATAATCTGGCGCATTTGCTGCAAGAAAAAGGAAAAGGCTCACATAAATTTCAGGGAGAATGGGGAATGCTCGATCAGATGATCGTTTCGGGCCAATTATTGAATCCGCTCAGCAGTATTTCAACGACTCCAAACGATATGCAGGTTTTTGAGGCAGATTTTCTACTGGAAAATGACGAAGCATTTCTGGGAAAAAAACCATTCCGAACATACAATGGAATGACTTACCAGGGAGGTTATGCTGACCATCTGCCCGTAGTTCTGAATTTGTGGTATTAAACATTCCTGTCATTTTTTTTGTTTGAAAAACATGAATAAAATGAACGAAATACATCCGGATACAAAAATAGCCGAGGCGATAACTGATAATCCTTTCCTTATACTATTACTTGAACGGTTTGAAATTTACATTCCGGTTCAGGATATGAATATCAGTCATTTATGCAAATCGCACAACATAAACGAAGCTCTTTTTGTAGCATTTATCAACTTGTATAACGGCAGTACATCCATTCCTGAATTAAAACTAAATGATAATGACGCTTTAACAATTATCAACTTTCTAAGAGTCTCCCACAGGTATTATTCCGAACAAATATATCCTGAAATCATAGAGCTGATTAATCAAATGAAGCAACTC
>JAGPGR010000101.1 GCA_018055865.1 Paludibacteraceae bacterium
CCCATTTTGATACCATTCGGGCGATTAAAACGGTGGTAAATAATGTACCACTCGTCTTTTCCGGGCACCTGAATTACTGAATTATGCCCCGTTCCGTAAATTCCTTTACTCTCGTCTTTTGTCAAAATCAGATTGTTTTCCGGAATGGAGATAGGTCCCATCGGAGAATTAGAAATTCCATATCTCACGCGGTAGTTGGCATCGCGCGTATCATTTTCAGACCAGAGGAAATAATATTTTCCATTCCGATAAATCACACATGTACCTTCACGAAAAGTCCCGTCAGCGGGCGTAATCACCTTCAGGGTGTTTTTCCTGATGGATTTCATATCCGCATTCAGTTCTACTGCTGCCATATATCCATTGCCCCAGTATAAGTAACTTTTGCCGGTTTTCGGGTCGGTAAACACTTCCGGGTCAATTTCCTGACCTCTGTTTACACCTTCAGGTTTGAAGTTAATGAGTGGTTGTCCTGAATCGATGAACGGGCCGTCAGGGTTGTCCGACTCGGCAACTCCCACTTTCTGAGCGGCTGTGAAATAGTAAAAATATTTGTATTTCCCGTTTATTTTCTTTTCGATGATGGCCGGAGCCCACGCATTTCTGTCAGCCCAGGTCAGGTCTTTTTTCAAATCCAGGATTACTCCTTCGTCAGTCCAGTTGTATAAATCCGACGATGAAAATGTTTTGAAATAAGTGCCCGACCAGCCGTCGTATCCATCGCTGGTCGGATAGATGTAATACTTGTTGGTTTTGTTGGAATAAACGACAGCCGGATCGGCATAAAATCCTTTCAGTACAGGATTATGTCCTGTTTCCGGAAAATTTTCAGGTGTTCCCCATTTGTCTGTTAACTTTTCAAGTTCCTGTTGTGTGATTGGAATGATTGTGCCGTGTCTGGGATGAAAATCCATTGAAACAGCCTGATCGATGACCGAGAAATTCTGCAAATCGTAGCTTTCTGTGAACTGATACTTTCCTCTCATGTACACGTCATACATCAGAATGTATTTGTCAGAATTAATCAATTTAAATACTCCGGCACCTTCCACAGCATCTTTCGTTTGTTGTTTGTAATCCGGGTATTCTGTCCAGTTTCCGGAAGTCAACGATTTGGTTGTGGCTAATTTAATTCCATTGCCATGTCCTTCCGTTTTATAAAACATGTGATATATTCCATCCTTCAAAATGATATCTCCGTCGATACACGATTTTTTATTTTCAGGAAAGAAAAGTTGCTTTGGTTCGTCAATTATATCTGTAAATTCATCGTTGGCGTAAGCATAATAGATGATATCAGCCGAGTTTCCGTGCTGCATCGACCAATAAATCATATACTTACCGGCTTCAGAATCGTAAATGGTTTGGGGAGCCCACACACGCTTCAGATTTTCCTGATTTTTATATTTCTGCTGAATGTTAACAACCGACGAAGTCCAGTTGACCAAATCAGTAGATTTCAGGAGCACCATAGCACGATTTGAATCCCATCCTTTTCCGGAAGTCATATCTGTCACAACCATGTAGAATGTTTTGCCATCCTGGCTGCGCAAAATATGCGGATCCCGCACTCCACCGGTTGAACTGATTAATTTCGAATCAATGACCGGCTGGTTATTATTGAGTGTAAAAAAATTAAAACCATCCCGGCTGACACCAAATCGAATAGCTTCTTCTTCAACCCTGTTTCCCGTAAAATAAGTGAAAAGGTAAGCTGCATATTCCTCTTTTTGATAAGATTTGTTTAGTAAACGGACTTCGGCAATTTTGGCAGTTATACTTCCCGGAAGCGGAACAAACGTAACAGTGAGATTCTCTTTTCCCATTTCACTCTCCGGAACCGGATAAATAGCTGTTTGTAAATTATTTCCGTTTTTTCCTGTCAGAGATAAGGAGGTTATTCTAGTATCATTTATCAAAATATCAAAATTACGGGAAAGATCAGCATCAAAGTACTTTACGTATATTGATTTGGCTTGTTTATCTTTATTTTTCAGCTGATAGCTGAACCATCCTTTAGCCTCCCGCCACTGAATATCTTCCACAAAACCTGTTTGGGAATTTTCAGATTGAATAAAATGATCGGATTCAGGTTGTTGTTCACCGCTGATTACACCATCTATCGTTACATTATTCAGCCTCATTTTCTCCTGTTCATCCTGTTCTATTTTTTTTTGGATGTTTTTCGCCTCGTCGGCTGTGGCTTGAGCAAAGTAAATAATGTAGCGGGATTCATGCAGGTTGTAAAAAGGGATCAATTCCATTCCTTCAGAATATTTTGCTGGAAAAAGACTTGTAAGCATGAACGTTAATGGCTTGCCTGAGATGGGTTTAACCAAAGATGCAAGCTGTTCCTTTTCTCCGATTATAATTGGCATTTCTTTTTGCGAAATCTGTTTACCATGTGCAATATGCCCTCCACGACTATCATCGGCAAATAATCCTTCCATATTTTCTGTTCCGGTTTTTGCTGCCAAAACAATGGGACCGTAAAGGAATGAATAGTAATTTGATTTGTCCGGAATTTGCTCAGCAACAACCTGCATAGGTAGTTTTACGATTATTTTATCATTCTTTTTCCATTTTCTGTTTATGGAAATAAATCCATCAGTTACTAAAGCTGGAAACGGTTTTCCGTTGAGAATAACTTCGGGTTGCTGATTTGAAACCCATTCCGGGAATCGGATTTTCAGTGTAAACCGGGTTCTTTTTTTCGGCTGAATTGCCAGTTGTGTCTGTGCTTCAGCCGGGAAATTATTTTCCTGAATAATCTCCGTATTTTTTTCTTTCCAGTTTAATTTTGACGGAATAAATAGATTGACATACAAATTATCGCCCGATTGAGCATAAATCATTTCACCGTATTTGGCATGGTTTTCAATTCCGGAACCTACGCAGCACCAAAAGCTGGTTTGTGACTGCGAATATACCCTGTAATGACCGGGTCGCATCGGGGTAAAATAAACCAATCCGCCTGTTTCAGGATTTTGAGTGGATAGGATGTGATTGTACAGAGCCCGTTCGTAGTAATTCAGCAATTTTTCATCCGGAGAAGTTTGATACAACATTTTTGTCAGGTGAAGCATGTTGTATGTATTGCAGGTTTCAGGTCCTTCAATGCTGTTCAGCATGCGCGAGTAATCGTCGATGGGATGAAAATGTTCGCCAACGCTGTTTCCGCCAATGCTGACAGAGCGTTTCTGAGTCACATTTTCCCAGAAAAACAGCGCTGCATCACTCCACGCTTTATTTCCATCCAGTTCAGAAATTCTTTTGAATCCTATCACTTTAGGAATTTGCGTATTGGCGTGAAGTCCGGTGAGTTTGTCTTCCTTTTTCAGCAGCGGCTGGAGAATATACTGATGTGAAAACCGGCGGGCGAGCGTCAGGTACTTTTCATCACCGGTAATAGCTGATACATCTGCAAAAACCTCATTCAATCCTCCGTGTTCGCTCCTGAGCATATTCTGCAGTTGTTCGTCATTAAGTTTCGAAAAAAGATTTACAGCCCAGTTGCCAAATTTTACGAGTATTTCACGGGCTTGTTCGTTGCCGGCTATTAGATATGCATCACGCAATCCGTTGAAAGTTTTATGGATATTGTACAATGGCACCCATTTGCCATTCAGTCCAAAATTACCGGCATCAATCTTTCCTTCGCCAATTTCCTGCCACATTGCTTTGCCTCCTGGTACACCTCCAAGGTATCCGTCAGCATTAGCATCCTGACATTTTTTCAGTTCGCTGATCATGTAATCCAACCGTTGTTTTATCTCTGAGTTACCGGTAGAGGCATACATGGATGCAAGGGCTGATACATAATGCCCGCCAATGTGACCGTCAAGTCCGGTATTTTCCCAGTTGGTGTAACTTTCTGCTTTGGGAGAAAGGCCGGCTTCACGCAGATAGGGAGCCAGCAGACGATCCGCTTTCAAATCAAGCAGGTATTTCATATCCATCTCTTCGGCATGTTTGAATGGACTTTCAAGAAGACGAATGTCTTGCAGATTGAAATAATTTACGTTGGGATTTGGTTGTGCAAAAACCGATGCAACTCCCAGAATGAGATAAAAGACAAAGAAAAACTCCTTTTTCAGCTTACTCATAGTTGTATAATAAATAGTTTGGTTAGTCAATGTGATGCATTTCTCTGATGTTTACAAAGATAAAGCAATTATTTCATTCTTCAGGCTAAGAATCATCTCAAAAGGGGTGGATTATTATGTCTAAATGTTGATTTTTTAAAAAAAAGAAATGGATAGCAAATTATGCTATCCATTTCTCAAAAGTTTTATTTCGTTGAAAATGAACTATTTGTAATCCTTTAGTTGTTCCTGCAATCTTTTTCGTGCCAGAAAAATACGGCTCTTTACAGTTCCGATCGGCAAATTCATTTTTTGTGCTATTTCTTCGTATTTGAAGCCCTGAATGTGCATGGAAAACGGAATGCGGTACTCGTCGGCAAAAGCGTTAATGTTGTTACTGATTTCTCCTACTGAATATGCGCCCTCAGGGGTTTCAAAACCTGAATTTTGAGATAAATTCAGATGGTGAAGGTCTTCTGTGCGGTCAAAAACAGTTTGATTTCTTACGATTTTACGGTAATTGTTGATAAAAATATTTTTCATAATGGTCAGTACCCAACCCTTGAAATTCACATTCTCAGTAAATTTATCCTGATTATCAAGCACTTTCAGGGTGGTATCCTGCAGCAGGTCTTCGGCATCATCCCGATTGAGAGTTAAAGAAAATGCGAAATTACGCATGTTACTTTGTAGGGCAACTAATTCCTTTTCAAATTGATTGTTTTTCATCTCGTTTTTAGTTTTTTTGTGTGTGTGAATAAATAAGCTAAAACGTATCCTTTTGAAAAAATGTCTCTTCTGATGAAGAAACCCAGAGAATGTCAGTTGTCTATACTGAATGTATTTTTCTAAAAAGAACTCCGAAAATTGTTTTTTATATTTTCACTACAAATATAGTTATTAATTTCTATAATTGTCTATATTTGTAACAAAATTTTTAACACATGAATAAGTTTTTAATAATTTTAAGCATTGTCGCCACAAGCTTACTTTTACAGGTGAACATTTACGGCAATAATCAAGCCAAAGAGCTGTATTTTTCTATTGATTTGAAAAAAAATGTGGGCAGTACTACCTGGATTTACATACAAAAAGGCTTCGAAGAGGCTCGTAAGGCCAATGCTAACATCATTATCATTGAAATGAACACCTATGGCGGAGAGGTGAGCTTTGCAGACTCAATTCGGACAAAAATTCTGAATAGTGACATTCCTGTCATAGTTTTTATTGACAATAATGCAGCTTCTGCCGGAGCACTGATATCAATTGCTTGTGATAAAATTTACATGAGCCAGGCCGCTACCATAGGAGCCGCCTCAGTTGTTGATCAGACAGGACAAAAATTGCCGGACAAGTATCAGTCGTATATGCGGGCTACCATGCGTGCCACAGCTGAAGCTCATGGCAAAGATACGGTGGTAACCGGCAACGATACGGTGGTAAAATGGAAACGTGATCCACTCATTGCCGAAGCTATGGTAGATGAACGAACCGTGGTACCCAATGTGGCTGACTCCGGAAAAATACTGACCTTCACCACTCAGGAAGCGCTGAAATACGGATATTGCGACGGAACTGCCGAAAACATCCGGGAAATAATTAAAAAGGAAAGCGGAAATCAACCCTACGAACTCGTCAAATTCAAACCTACTACCTGGGATAATATTAAAGGTTTTCTGATGAGTCCGATTCTTCAGGGAATTCTTATTATGCTCATTATTGGCGGCATCTACTTTGAACTACAGTCGCCGGGCATCGGTTTTGCACTGGGAGTGGCCATTACAGCAGCTGTGCTGTATTTTGCTCCGCTCTACATCGACGGACTGGCTGCTAACTGGGAAATCATTTTGTTTATAATCGGACTTATCCTCATTGCTTTCGAGATTTTTGTCATCCCGGGCTTTGGCATATACGGCATCAGTGGTATAGCACTGGTAGTGACCGGATTGATTTTAAGCCTTCTGAATAATGTAAATTTCGATTTCGAACCTGTTCATCCGGGCGATACCGGCAAGGCCATTCTTACGGTCATAGGCGGGTTGACACTGGGATTCGGACTGATTTTGTATTTGAGCAGTAAAATCGGTTCAAAAGGACTATTCAGAAAACTGGCCTTAGAAACCACGCTTGAAAACAAAGAGGGCTACGTGGGTGTGTCGCTCGAAGCCGATAATCTGGTAGGTAAAACGGGTGTTGCATCCACCGTACTGCGTCCGTCGGGCAAGGTAAAAGTAGATGGCAAAGTGTATGATGCCGTTTCGGTCAACGGAGAATTCATCGAAAAAGGTATACAGGTAATCATTGTCAGGTACGAAACCGGACAAGTATACGTAGAAGCTGCTGAATAACAGCACAAAACATACTTTCGAAAAAAAATCACAAATCATGAATTTAATCGAACTGATTAAATTCATCCCATTTCCATTTTAAATATTTCCAAGTTTTTTCGATTTGACTTTTTGACTAAAATTGCACCTCAGAAAAACACTTTTGCACATCATTTTAACACTTGAGCGTCCTTTTGGTTTTTGCACATCTTTTAACATTGTTAAACTGGAAATAAAAGTTCCGAATGTCATTGTTTTAGATAATTTTGTGAAATACTTTGTTCATTTCCTTAACAAGATATCATATTTCCTTAACTGTATCAATTAACAAAAACTAATTTACATGAAAAAACGATTTAAGCTATTTTGCATCCTATTCTTTATAGGAATAGGTGTCAGTTTTGCACAAATCCGGGTTACGGGTAGTGTGACAGACGAAAATGGAGA
>JAGPGR010000102.1 GCA_018055865.1 Paludibacteraceae bacterium
TGCCGGTAGCCGGATTGCTAACTTATTTGCGCTGGAAATTCAAGTGGATACTATCATTCAGTACCGTTTTGGCTTTAGTTTTTATTTGTGTCAATATTTTCAAGCCCGAAATCCACAACAAAACGCTGATGCCTGCCTTGCAAAGTCCCTGGTTTGCACCTCACGTCATTATTTACATGTTCTCATATGCTGTGTTGGGTGCAGCCACTATCATCGGTTTGTATTTTCTGATTCGAAAAGAAGACAAGAATTTCAACGTGGAGGTGATGAATTTGATTGACAATCTGGTATATGTAGGAACTGCCTTTTTGAGCATGGGAATGTTGATTGGAGCCGTTTGGGCAAAAGATGCATGGGGACATTACTGGAGTTGGGATCCGAAAGAAACCTGGGCTGCCGCCACCTGGCTGGGATTCCTTATTTATATTCATTATCGAAATCATAAACCCAAAAATTTCAGAAATGCACTTGTTGTGTTGGTGTTTTCGTTTATTTTGCTACAAGTTTGCTGGTATGGCATCAATTACCTTCCTTCAGCCAAAGGTGTAAGTATTCATACCTATAGCCTGGATTAAAATTACGACTCTGGTCACAAAAATTATCTTTCCTCGACATAAAAGTCAATATGTATTTGTGATTATTTAATATATTGAATATCAGATTAATATATTATCGAATAACGGAATATATTTTTATTGTCAACCTCATCTTATTAAAATTAATTTGACTTTACTCATTTCGTTTCCATAGTTTTGAAAAAAAAATAGAATCATGGAAAAAGAAATAGTTATAGTATCGGCAGTTCGTACGGCTGTCGGTAGTTTCAATGGAGCTTTAGCAGGTTTTTCAGCAGTTGATTTGGGCGTAATTGCCGCCCGTGAAGCCATCCTCAGAGCCGGTATCCAACCCGCTGATGTAGATGAAACCATCATCGGAAATATCCTGAGTGCCGGTTTAGGTCAGAATGTTGCACGTCAGATTTCGGTTAAAAGCGGCGTTCCGATAACAAGCCCGGCCATGTCGATCAATATCCTGTGTGGCTCGGGATTAAGAGCTGTATCGCTGGCTGCGCAAATGATCATGGTGGGCAATTCCGAAATTGTACTCTGCGGAGGTACCGAAAGCATGACCAACGCTCCATACCTGCTTCCGCAAGCACGGAGCGGCTACCGCATGGGCGATGGAAAACTCGTGGACAGCATGATTAAAGACGGACTTACCGATGCATTCAACGATTATCACATGGGCGTAACGGCCGAAAATATTGCTGAGAAATGGAACATCAGCAAACAGGAACAGGACGAATTTGCAGTACGAAGTCAGAATAAATGCGAAGCCGCTCAAAAAACCGGAAAATTTGCCGGTGAAATTGTTCCCATCTCTATCCCGCAGCGCAAAGGCGATCCCATTGTATTTGATACCGACGAATTTCCACGTCATGGAGTTACAATTGAGCAAATGGCGAAACTGAAACCTGCTTTCAAAAAAGACGGAACAGTGACCGCTGCCAATGCTTCGGGCATTAACGATGGTGCAGCCATGCTCATCGTAATGTCACGCGAAAAAGCCGATGCGCTTGGCCAAAAACCGCTGGTGAAAATCAGATCATTCGCTACAACTGCTCTCGAACCCGAAATTATGGGCTACGGACCGGTTTCGGCCACTCAAAAAGCGTTGAATAATGCAAATCTCACCATTGAGGATATTGATCTGGCTGAACTGAACGAAGCATTTGCCGCTCAATCCATTGCTGTGGTACGCGATCTGAAAATCAATCCCGAAATTGTAAATGTAAACGGCGGGGCCATTGCTCTTGGCCATCCGGTGGGCGCTTCTGGTGCACGAATTCTCACTACGCTGATTTATGAAATGAAAAAACGTCAGTCGAATATAGGATTGGCTTCTTTGTGTATCGGTGGCGGACAGGGAACAGCGTTAATTGTGGAGAATTGCCTCTAAATCCTTTCGGTAATAATTGCTTTATTACGCTATTTTACATTTAAATTATTGCTAAAATAAAATAAATAAATACAGATAATATGTTGCTCCCTGCTAAAATTCCCTCTTTAGGTGGTTAAGGGGCCAATAATAATTTTATACCATTTAATATTATGAGACTTAAAGACAAAATTGCTATTGTAACAGGTGGTGCCGACGGAATTGGCAAAGCAACCGCCGTAAAATTTGCTGCTGAAGACGCAACGGTCATTATTTGGGACCTGAATGCCGAAAAAGGTGCAGAAACCGTGAAAGAAATTACCGAAAACGGTGGAAAAGTGAGCTTCGTAAAAGTAAATACTGCTGTTTATGCAGAAGTGGAAGCTGCCACCAAAGAGGTGGTTGAAAAATTCGGCACGTTGGATATTATTATTAACAATGCCGGCATTACACGCGATGCTTCCATCAAAAAAATGACACCCGAATTGTGGCAGCAGGTGATTGATGTAAACCTCACAGGAGTATTCTATTGCTGTAAATGTGCCTCGGAAGTGATGGTGGAAAAAGGGTACGGACGTATTATAAATGCTTCATCGGTAGTAGCACTTTATGGTAATTTCGGTCAAACAAACTACGTTGCCACTAAAGCAGGTTTGATAGGAATGACAAAAACACTGGCGCGCGAGTTAGGTCGAAAAGGTGTGACTGTAAATGCCGTAGCTCCGGGATTTATTGCTACCGAAATGGTAAAAAAAATGCCACCTGAAGTATTGAAAGGCATGGAAGAAAAAGTACCTTTAAAACGGTTGGGTCAGCCCGAAGAAATTGCGGCAGCTTATCTTTTCCTGGCGAGCGACGATGCAGCTTATATCAACGGAACAGTTTTGAGCGTTGACGGCGGTATAACTATTTAATAATCAATTTATGGCAACTTCTGCTCAGGTAATTGGGGCGTCCATACTTTTTGCCGTTTACGGAATTTTTATTCTGTATTTTGTGGTAAAAGGTTCGCGCGGTACCAAAAGTATCAACGACTACGCGGTCGGTAGTTTTACATTTTCGCCGGTTTTCGTAGCGCTTTCACTGGCTGCAGCTATGACCAGTGCGGCTACATTCGTCATTAATCCCGGATTAATAGCCACTTACGGTTTGAGCGGTTACTTGTCGTTTGGCATTGTATTTCCCATAGCCTCCATGGTGTCGCTGGTTGTATTGACCAAAAGTTTCCGAAAATACGGTCAGTCCATGAGCGCGGTTTCTCTTTCAAGCTGGATTGGGAAACGCTACGAAAGCAAAGGATATGCACTTTTTATTGCTTTCCTCACTTTCCTGCTTATTACTTTTGTTGTGCTTATACTCGTTGCACTCGTAAAGGTAATATCGCAGGCACTCAATGCTGACCAAATTCTGGTTTTAGGATTGCTGATTGCGTTTGTATTTGGTTATATGATGTTTGGCGGTGCCAATTCAATGGTTTATACCAATACCATTCAGGCATTTATAATGGTTTTGGTGGCTATTATCCTGATAGGATCCGGTATTCAGTTTTTCAAAGAAGGTATCGGAGCGTTTTTCGATAAATTGAGTTTAATTGATCCTGTTCTTGTTGAGCCTACCAATCCGCAAAGTCCGTTGTTTCGCGATTTATTCGAAATTATTTTTGTGCAGATGATAGTAGGAGCTGCCGTAGTTTGCCAGCCGCATATTATCACAAAATCGCTCTTACTGAAAAAAGAAATCGATGTGAACAGATTTCTTATTGTAGCCGTCATTGTGCAGATTCTTTTCTATTCGGTAGTGGTGACCGGATTATATGCCAGGCTCAAATTTCCGGATTTAACTCAAAACGGAGTTCATCTGAATGTGGACAGCATCGTTTCAGCCTATGTAATTGAGGTGTTTTCGGGTGGATTTGCTTCGCTTCTGGTGGGTTTACTCGTCATTCTGGGACTGATTAGTGCCGGATTTTCAACCATCGAAGGGCTCATACAATCGCTGAGTACTACTATTACTACCGATATCATTAAGCCTTTGTTCGGGAAGAATATCAACGAAAATAACTACGTAAAAGTGAACCGGTTTGTCATTCTGTTTTTGGCCGTTATCTCATTCTTTGTTGCCCGAAATCAGATTTTACACCCAAATTTGAGTGTGGCTATTTTTGCTCAAAACGGAGTATATGCATATTTTTCAGTGCTTTTTGTTCCCATTGTGTTTGGTATTTTTCTGAAAAACGTAAAATTCGTTACCGCTTTATCGGGTTCACTGACTGCTTTGATAGTGTATTTCTCTGTGTATTACCTATTTCCGGCCTTACTGAAATCAGGCTCAGCCGATTTCGGATTTTTCAACCACTACTTTACCGGCAGCGTACAAAATCCGGCTATTGCAGCCTCAATAGCAATTCTGATGTCCTTTTTGCTTGGATTTACCGTGCATTTAACAAAAAAGAAAACAACGATTGCTACAAAATAAAAAAAACAGCTTATGAAGAACTTTCAAGAATTATATAAAAGCAAACTCATTCCACTCGAAAAAATGCCAGATTTGCTGCAAAGCGATACAGATGTTATTGTAGCACAGTGTGCTTCGGAGCCGCAGGGTTGTATGTCGGTATTTCATCTGGCCAAAGACCGGGTGAGAGATGTCAAAGTATTCTCAGTGTTGACCCTCAAGCCGTATGATTTTTACATGATACCGGAGATGAAAGGTCATTTCGAACTTTGCAGCTGGTTTCATGCGCCGGGTTCGCGCAAAGCACTGAAAGAAAAAACCGGAACTGTGACTTATGTCCCCAACATGCTTCACAGGGCGGCTTCCGACCGCATGAAAGTGCGTCGTCCGCATATGTTTGTGGGTACTTGTACGCCACCTGACGATAAGGGTTTTGTTTCGCTTTCGCTGGGGCTGACGTATGAAAAAGACATTTTGGAAGTTGCCGAAATTACGGTGCTCGAAGTGAATGACAAACTGCCGCGCACCTTGGGCGATACGCAGGTACACATATCCGATGTGTCTTATTTTGTGGAATATTCTCAAATGCCACCTACATTGCCGGAGCCAGTACCCGATGCAGTAGCCATGGCAATCGGGAAGAATATTGCCAATCTGGTGGAAGACGGTTCAACTATCCAACTCGGAATTGGCGAAATTCCAAATGCAGCTGCATTAATGCTGAAAGACAAAAAAGACCTGGGCGTACACACCGAAATGATGGTTGACAGCATGATGGAACTGTATGAAATGGGTGTGATTACCAATAAAGCAAAAAATATTCACAAAGGAAAGTTCGTTTGTACATTTGCCATGGGAAGCGAGAAACTCTACAAATGGCTGGATAATAATCAGGCAGTGGAATTTCTGCGTGGCAGTTACGTAAATGACCCTTGCTTTATGCGTCAAAATTCCAAAATGGTTTCAATCAACACCTGTATTATGATTGATTTTACCGGTCAGGTAGCCAGTGAAAGCATCGGTACAGAGCAATATTCAGGTACAGGAGGTCAGAGCGATACTGCTCAGGGAGCCATTGAAGGGCTGGATGGAAAAGGAAAATCAATTATCGCCTGCCGTGCTACGGCTAAAGGTGGAAAAATCTCTACCATCGTTCCGGTTTTACCTCCCGGCACAGGTATTACGCTCCACAGAAGCAATACTGATTATATTGTAACAGAGTTTGGCAGTGTTCGGTTAACCGGTCGCACCGTGCGTGAGCGTACCGAAATGCTTATTTCTTTGGCACATCCCGATTTCAGAGACGAACTCAGAAATCAGGCACAAGAGATGGGATATATTGACTAATTCTAATTTCCACTTAAAAATAAAGAACAAATGATACCAATAAAAATTGTTGGCACAGGACTTTATGCTCCCGGCAAACCGATAGATAATATTGAACTCAAGAAACTGGCTGAAATCGAATTTAACCATGAAAAAATAGCTGGAAAAATCGGTATTAAAAAGCGTCATATTGCGCGTCTGCGTGGTATTGAGGAAACTACAGCTGATTTTGTAACACATGCTGCTCAAAATGCAATTAAAGATGCTGCTATTAATCCCGATGAAATCGGACTATTTATTGTGGCAACCGATACACCGGAATATATTACTCCTGCCACAGCATTGATTGTTCAGGGAAGAATTCAAAAAGGTGAAAAATGGTCTATGTCATTCGATGTGGCAGCTTCATGTGCCAGCTTCACAATGGCTTTTGATGTGGCTTCACGTATTTTGAGCAGTAATTCGCTGATTAAATATGCATTAATTTCAGGTGTTTACAATATGCCTGCCTTTATTCGACCGGATGATACTTTCAGTTATCCGATTTTTTCAGATGGAGCTGCTGCTTTTGTGTTAACTAAAGATGAAAACAGCAAATCGCAATACATAGGCAATCAGATGCTAACTGACGGAACTCAGTTTGATTTTATCGGAATTTATGCCGGAGGATCCAAAATGCCTGTAACAAAAGAAGTTATCGATGATAAAAGAAATGGATTGTTGAGTTTGCAACCTTTACCGGGTGACCGTAATGTGAGATTGTGGCCAATGATTGTGGACAAGGTACTTGGTAATTACGGTTACAAAGCCGATGATATTGATTATTTTATATTCACACAAATAAATAAATCGGTCATAATTCAAGTAATGGAAGCACTGCAACAGCCGCTTTCAAAAACTCATTTTGTAATGGATAAATACGGATACACCGGTTCGGCTTGCGTGCCCATGGCTTTTCACGAAGGAGTAAAAGCCGGTACTATCAAACGGGGCGAAAAAGTGCTCTTTGTAGCTTCCGGAGCAGGTTTGGCAGTTGGCAGCAATTTATTTATTTATTAAAGCCGAAAAATTATGACAAACGTAGGAATAGTAGGAA
>JAGPGR010000103.1 GCA_018055865.1 Paludibacteraceae bacterium
ACTTTATGCAGTGAAAATGCAGCTGGATACCACTTACAGCACCAATGGCAGAGAGATTTACCAAATCTGCATGAAAACCGGCGCCGAAGGCCAGGTTGCTGATTATCTGACTCCCGATGAGCTTTGGAATAAAACATATCCGGTGGCTTCGACTTCGGTTGCTTCGACTTCGCTGGCTTCGACTTCGCTCAGCCACCGGAGTGAAGCGGACATGGAGCGTAGTCGAAATGCCGCTATATGGAGGGAGAAATTTGCCGCCGTTCCGTTCGAAGACAAAAGCGGCAGCTGGCAGCTTCGCTACTATCAGGAAATAGCCGTTAAAAATACACTGGAAGCTATTGCACAAGGCAAAAACCGTATTCTGTTAACACTTGCCACCGGAACCGGAAAAACAGCCATTGCTTTTCAAATAGCCTGGAAACTGTTTCAAACCCGCTGGACGGTTAGACAAGCTCACCGGCCTAACGAGCCTGCAAGGCGTCCCCGCATTCTGTTTTTAGCCGACCGTAATATTTTAGCCGATCAGGCATACAATGCTTTTTCGTCGTTCGCCGAAGAAGCTTTAGTGCGAATAAAACCCGGTGAGATAAAGAAAAACGGACGTGTGCCAACCAATGGTAGCATATTCTTTACCATTTTCCAAACTTTTATGACCAGCAGTGAGGTTGTAATGAAAAAACCGGTAACCTTTAATCACTCTGTTGCTGCTGACCCTGAGCCGGTTTACGATAATCAGCAATATAATTTTGGTCAATATCCTCCCGACTATTTTGATTTTATTATTATCGATGAGTGCCACAGGGGTGGTGCTAATGATGAAAGTAACTGGAGGGAAATTTTGGAGTATTTTTCACCCGCTGTTCAGCTGGGTTTAACAGCCACTCCGAAACGTCAGGACAATGTGGACACGTACCGGTATTTTGGCGAACCGGTTTATATCTATTCGCTCAAAGAAGGTATCAACGATGGTTTTCTTACACCTTTCAAGGTGAAACGTATCAAGACCACACTCGACGATTATATATATGTCAGTGATGACAAGATTATTGAAGGCGAAATAGAAGAAGGCAGACTTTACACCGAGCCCGACTTCAATAAAATCATTGAGATAAAAGCCCGGGAGGCATATCGTGTTAAGATTTATATGGACGATGCCAATCAAAAAGAAAAGGCCATTATTTTTTGTGCCATACAGGAACATGCTGCCGCTGTACGTGATTTGGTAAATCAGTATAAAACATCAACCGACCCGAATTATTGTGTCCGGGTAACAGCCAACGATGGCGAAACGGGCGAACTGTATTTACGGCAATTTCAGGACAACGAAAAAACAATCCCAACCATTCTCACTACTTCACAAAAACTTTCAACCGGTGTTGATGCCCGTAACATTCGCAACATTGTACTGATGCGTCCGGTTAACTCCATGATTGAGTTTAAACAAATTATTGGTCGTGGTACTCGCTTATTCGATGGCAAAGAATTTTTTACCATTTATGATTTTGTGGATGCATACCACCACTTTTCCGACCCTGAATGGGATGGTGAGCCGATGGCTGAAGATCCATGTCCCACATGCGGTCAAATACCCTGTGTGTGCGAAAAGCAGCCACCACAACCTTGTCCGGTTTGCGGTCAACAACCCTGTATTTGTGAAAAGGAACCGCCTGAACCATGCCCGAAATGTGGTCAGCGTCCCTGTGTTTGTATTAAGAAAGTAAAAGTAAAACTGCATGATGGCAAGGAACGTGAAATTCAGCACATGATTGCCACTTCGTTCTGGAGTGCAGATGGCACACCAATTTCAGCGGAGGAATTTTTAAATAATCTGTTTGGCGAGTTGCCAAATTTGTTCAAGAACGAGGAAGAATTGCGGAGATTATGGAGCAATCCGGTTACCAGACGAACACTGTTAGAAAAGCTGGATGAAGCAGGTTTCGGCAAAGAACAACTGACCACCCTTCAAAAACTGATTGATGCTGAAAAGAGTGATCTGTTTGATGTGTTGGAATATGTGTTCAACAGCGAAATAAAACCTATGACACGTGAAGCCAGAGTGGCTGCTGCCCAGGCAACCATTTTCGCATTACTCAATGACAAGCAAAAAGAATTTATCGCATTCGTACTGAGCAAATACATTGAAACAGGTGTGGAAGAACTTGATCAGGAAAAATTGCCTGTCCTGCTCACGAACAAATATCAATCGCTCGAAGATGCCAAAGAAATTTTGGGTGATACAGCCAACATCAGCCGGTTGTTTATTGAATTTCAACAGTACTTGTATAATGAGCGGATTGCGTAAGAAAGAGATAAAAAATGTCAGCTCACAGCGGTTTTATCAGCATATTGCATAAAATATACATCTGAAACTTATAGACAATGCCGTTTTAGTAACGGCAATGTTCGGAAAAGAAGTCATAAGATTTATATTCAAAGGGTATATTAATAGATAGCCTCAATAGGAAAGAGATTAACTCTTTCAGACAAATAAAAATTCAAATAAGTAAATATGGAGGAAACAGAAGAAAGAAATCCGGAAAGATTTGAAACCGGCTTACGCGATCAATTGGACAGTTATACAGTAGGGGAAATTCTGCAGGAATACCACTTTTTGAATAATGAATTTATGTTTGCAATGGATTTGTTGATGTACGTTTTCGATAGAATGGAGCTAAGAGAGGCGGATATGTCTAATCTGGATTCGACGGAATACTATTATGAGAAACGTAAAGTAAAACATGAAGATAGTAACCTGTACGAGGATTATATTTTCAGGGATATTCTTCAATCTACCTTTCAAGGTACCGTAAATAAAGCAAAAGAGTTTTTTGGATATTCTGTTGATGATTGGGATGGCAGGGCTGAAAGATACCGGTTACTTGCAGTTAAAATTACGGATAAATATCTAAAAAATCTGATTTGGCATATCGATATTTTGCTTTTCGATTTGAAAGAGCTGTTTCACGATTTCTACAAAGACTACAATGTTTTTAGTGATTGGTTCTCATTTAGTGATGTACTTGACAGTTTACCGGGACTGGAATTGGTAGAACAAAGGGACCTGGTAACCAGGACTATGGCTCAATGTAAAGAGTATTGCATAAAGGATGGTTACAAAACAGTAAAAAAAGAACAGGAAGATGAATATATTGAGAAGTGTCGTAGAATGGTAGAACTGATAGATTTTCAGGAAAAAAATGGAATTTCAATCAATCCGACGTATGCTGAAATAGAAGAATGGGAAAAAGAACCGGAAGAAAGAAATGTAGCTCAACGTCAGATTCAGATTCAGGAACAAAGTCAGGAACAAAGTCAGGAACAAAGTCAGGAACAAAGTCAGGAACAAAGTCAGGAACAAAGTCAGGAACAGGATTATAAACCCGTCCCCGAAACCGATATTACCCTTAACCGGCAGTTTTTAGCGTTGTATTACATGCTCAACGAGTTGGATAATAAAGCGTTTTCGCGCAATAAATCTGAAATTGCCCGTTTCATCCAGATGCTTACCGGCAAAAATTACGATAATATTTACAAACGAACCAAGAATCCAATCAAAGACCCTTCGGAACGTACTTCCGCTAAATACCAGTCGGATATTCAGTTTGTCAAAGATTGTTTCCGGAATCTCGGTCTGGTAGGTATTGTTCGTAAAATCGAAAACGACAATTTGATAGAATAAACCAATCAAACGCATGAAGGCCTGTAACTGGTAAGCGTGAGAATGAATAGAGGTATTTCAATTCTCAATCCGATATTTCTGCCGGAAAACTCATATTCGGGATTTTCCGGTGTGATGCAGCTGTTTGATGGATCTGACATGCCAATGCTACGGATGTATCGCTGCGCTGCACTTTGTTCAGGCAGAGTACATCATTTCCAACATACCCCTATTTGTGTTAAATATATTTAAATCATAAAAAGGTATTTGTCTGATATTCAGTATGCCGTTCGTGTTTAGGACTTACCCCAGCCCTTACCCCAACCACACCCCGACACTACTAACTGCCCTTAAATTTGCATTCGAAATTAAAACATCGAATGTAATATGGTTACAAAAAGGCAGTATCAATCGGTAAACCGCTCAAAATGCGGCAAACGATACATACGGGCGCCCGCCTGCCCCTGAAAATTATTTTTTGATTGTCATCCAATCAAAAACAATACATTTCCGTAAAAGGAATGTAAGAATTGATTTATTTATTTTTAACTCTGTCCCTGACACCTTTTTGCGGGTCGGGGGCATACAAAAAAAAACGAAAAAAAATGGCTATATTTAAGTCAACAACGTTCGGAAAAATTTCCGGCAAATACGGCGATGCGCTCGCCACACAATCGAAAGCTACCGGTAAGAATTACCTTCGTGTAGCAAGTGTCCCGACCAATCCCCGTACTGAGAAGCAGGTTGCCCATCGTACGAAGTTTGGTTTTATCAACTCTGTTTTAGTACCGTTTTACCCCGTTTTCAAAGAGAATTTTGGGGGGAATGCGGGTGTAAGGTATGCGGTATCTTATGCTTTTAAGCATGCGATTACCGGTGAGCAGCCGGATTATACGCTCGATATGAGTAAAGTGATAATGTCGGAAGGCAGACTTTATACAGTGAATAATACTACTGTAGAAAAAGCTGAAGCCGGCAAATTCAAATTTGATTGGGATACGACCGTGCTTTATGGCACAGACCCGAATTCGCTGACTTCATTTGTATTCTACAACGAAGATACGAAGCAGGTTTACACTTCTTCGGGTAATGCGACCCTTAACGAAGGCACTGTCACCATTGACATGCCTCTGATATGGAACGAAAACAACATCCACGTATGGTTGTACTTCATTTCGGCTGATGGGTTGCAAAAATCCAACAGTCAGTATATCGGTTCGCTGGTGCAGTAATCTCCAAGGGAAGAGGACAGACCTGTCTGCCTGAAGTAGCATGTAGGTTCTGTCCTCTTTTTATTACCTGTTTCGATCTTATACAGGATGCAAACGACTGGCTGTTTGGTTTAGTTAAGGTCTGCTGATTAACAGCTAACTATTTGTTATTTGTTATTTTATCAATATATTTGTGCAACTTAATGCAAGGAAAAATGAGATCAACCCGTAAAAAGCGTGCACATGTGCCTCAATATGTTAGTCCGAACCAATTAGTATTGGAGGGATTTGAGTCTCCATTTGATCAAAAGTTGAATCCACGAAACCGTTGGGTTGTCTTAGCCCATCTTATTCCGTGGGATAAGATTTGTAATTTGTATTTCAAGTTTGTCCCCAAAGGACAAACCGGTCGTCCCCCATTAAATCCACGAATTGTGATTGGCTCCCTTATTATAAAACATATATGCCATCTGGACGATCGTGAAACCGTTGATCAGATATCAGAAAACATTTACATGCAATACTTTCTGGGTTACTCCAGTTTTACGAACGAAACACCTTTCGATGCTTCCCTTTTTGTGGAGTTTCGCAAGCGTCTTGGTATGGACAACCTAAATGCAATCAACGAAAAGATTGTAGCCATCAAAACCAAACTTGAAAGTTCTTCTAAGCCAGAGCAGCCGATTTCTGTTTCAAAACAAGACGATGATCCATACGGTAATCAACAAGAGCCGCCCAGTGATCCGGAACATAAAGGTCGGGTGATTTTCGATGCCACAGCTTGCCCACAGGACATTGCTTATCCAACCGACCTGAACCTGCTCAACGATGCCCGGGAAAAACTCGAAGAGCTCATTGACCTGATTTACAAGAAAGAATTGCATAGGTCTAAACCGAGAACCTATCGCAAAATTGCCCGTAAAACATACCTTCAAACGGCTCAAAAGAAGAATAAAAGCCGGAAAATAATCCGCAAAGCCAACCGTAATCAACTTTCCTATGTTCGACGAAATCTTGCCATTGTCAACGAACTTTTGGACGCTTATCAGGTAAACAACCTCCCGTTTCCATTAAATCCGGGTCAGCAAAAATATCTTTTGGTGGTACAAACCCTCTACGACCAGCAAAAGCAAATGTATGACTCCAATACGCATAGCATTGAACACCGCATCGTGAGCATACATCAACCGCATGTGCGCCCCATCGTACGAGGCAAGGCTCAGGCAAAAGTCGAGTTTGGTTCCAAAATACACGTTTCACTCATAGATGGCATCTCTTTCCTGGATAAACTTTCGTGGGAAGCCTTTAACGAAGGAAGCCAACTGCTGGATTACATTGAAATGTATCGAAAACGTTTCGGCTTTTATCCTCGTGAAGTACTTGCCGACCAAATTTATTGTACTCGTGTCAATCGGGCAGCGCTAAAAGAATTAGGAATAAAACTTTTAGCCAAGCCACTTGGCAGACCTTCGGCATTGTCAATTCATGTAAGTCCGGGAGAACGAAACCCAATAGAAGGCAAGTTTGGTCAAGCTAAAACCGGATACGGTCTGAATCGCATCAAGGCAAGGCTTAAACAAACAAGCGAAAGTTGGATTGCCACCATCGTGTTGGTGTTGAACTTAGTAAAATTGGCGGGAGTAGCACTCCTGTGTGCAATACTTGACAACTGCCGGAGTTTTTCAGCACGCTTGCTGAAAACTGTGTCTCTAAATCTATCAAATATTTTCAAACAAATATTTTTCATCAATCAAACAGACGTTGCTCGTCATGTTTTATTTGAATATGAAAGCTGAGTTTATCAGCAGACCCTATGTAATACTGAAACATAAATCTCAAAAACAGAAAGACGAACTGTCAACCGATGTGTTTTATACCTGAAAACACGCTCACAAAAATATACAAGATGAAACTGGAAGATTTAGGATATAATGATAAA
>JAGPGR010000104.1 GCA_018055865.1 Paludibacteraceae bacterium
CATAAGATCTTTATAACTCCTTCAGCAATTCTATTACTGCTGCTTCCAGTTGTGTGTCCTCGCCGTTTACAGCTTTGTTCAGGTCAAGTGGTGCTTTAATATCAGGTTCAAGCTGGAAATTCTCAAGATAGGTGCCTTCAGCCGTGCGATATCCTACTACCGGAATGCCGAAATACAGAGTCGGATCCTGCAGTGTAACCCAGTTGACGCTTGTCATCGTTCCCGGAACGGGCATTCCAACTAATTTGCCGATTTTGGTGGTTTTATATACCCAGGGCGTTCCATGAGCATTAGAATAATCGGCTTCGGTCATCAGCATGATGGATGGTTTGTTCCAGCGCCGACTCGGCATTTCACTGTAATCTTTACCGCGAACAACCTGCTGCAGGTATTTTTTACTGCTGAAAAATACTTCCAGATCTTCGTGAAGCCTGCCTCCACCGTTGTAACGAATGTCAATTACAATACCTTCTTTCTGGTAATATTTACCCAGCGCATCCGAATACATTTTCCGAAAACTTTCGTCGCCCATGGATGCTATATGAACATATCCCAAACGACCGTTTGAAAGTCTTTCCACATCATTGGCGCGCTGTTTTACCCAACGCTTGTAAAGCAGAGCATCCTGCGCTCCGGTAGCAATTGGTTTTATTACTTCGTCCCAGCGCAGACCGGTAGCAGGTGAAAAGAGTGAGAATAAGGTGTTTTTGCCGACTTTTCCTTCGAGCAGCGGGTAGTATTCGGTGTCGGAATTGATTTCCTGTCCGTCAATTTTTTCGATTATATCGCCGGCTTTTGCTTTTGATTTGAAATTGTCAAAAGGACCAGAGAGCAGAATTTCATCAATTCTTAACCCTTTATTATCTTCTGTTTTGCTCACAAGCAGGCCGGTTTCAGCTGTTCTGTCGTCCGTTACGGGTACTCGATAACCCGAACCTGTGTGCGATACATTCAGTTCGCCCAGTAACTCGGACAACATTTCAGAGAAATCAAAATTATTGTTGATATGAGGTAAAAATTTTCGATAATGGGTAGTCAGATTTTCCCAATCCACGCCGTGCATATCTACCGTGTAAAAGCGTTCTTTTTCTTCTCTGTAAACCTGATTAAACATAAATTCGCGTTCCTTAGCCGGATCAAGTTTCATGTCTGCTTTGAAATCGATATTTGTGAATTTATCATTTGAGAGTTCCATTTTTTGCATTCTTCTTCCACTAAGAACGAAAAGTGTTTTTTGCTCCTTATCCATGCTCAGGGTCGAATTGCCGCCTTTCAGTTTACTAAGCAGTTTTGTTGAACGTTCACGCAGATCGTACACCCACATATCGTAATCATCTTCAAAAGCCGACATATAATAAAGTTTCGTGGCATCTTTGTTGATAATGGCACTTCCCAGGCGCGAGGAGTTAGGTGTTATACGTTCAATTCGCTCATCGATATTGTCAAATTCCACGACTATGTCTTTGGCTTTTTCATCTTTTTTTAGTTCCTTATCCTTTCCTTTTTTCTTTTCATCTTCTTTCTTTTTGGCTTCTTCTTCGGTTTTTTTAGCTTCTTTCTCAGCATCGGTAAAAAGTTCAAATTCTTCCTTATTCATTTTGAATTTGTTGTAAGCTTCCCGGTTTACAAATGCTATCATTACATCTTCCATTGAGCCCCAGGATGCATGATTACGCATGCCGTACTGTTCTGAATTAAACAATATGGCATTCCCTTCCATTACCCAGCGCGGATTGCTGTTGGTGTAGCCGCTGTTAGTTATGCTGTAAACATTGCCGCCGTCTTTGGCACTTATAATTCCTATGTTGGTATAAGGTGCATGAACGTTGGATACGTATTCCAAAGCAAACCATTTTCCATCCGGCGACCACTCGAAGGTCATGCTTCCATCGCTGTCGTGCTGGAATGAACCGTCGGTAATCTGACGAACTTTTTTTGTTGCCATGTTATAAACCATAAGTTTGGCTCTGTCTTGTACGAATGCCACTTCTTTGCCGTCAGGCGAAAACTGTGGATGTTGTTTCTCGGTCTTATCATTTTTGATTAGTACTTCTTCGTCTATCAGAGTTGCATTAGGAAAATTCGGATCGTCCTTGAGTGAAATCTTGGCGATATACACATTCCAGTATCCATCGCGGTAGCTTGAGTATACCAGTGAACGATTGTCTTTTCCGAAATCCACATCGGCTTCCTGAGCTATGGTTTGAGTAATTTGTTTGGTGGTGTTGTAATCGGTTGAAGTCACGAATACATCGCCACGCACCGTGAGTGCGACTTGCTTGCCATCGGGAGAATTTGATACAGAAGTAGCTCCCGTAGTGAAGCTTAATTTTTTGAATTGCTCGTCGTTCAAATCGTTGTAAATAGAAATGTCTGATTTTTGCGGCATGTTACTTCCTTGTTTCAAGGTGTAAATTTCTCCGTCAAATCCGAAGCAAAGTGTACCGTTTTTGGATACCGACAGAAAACGAACCGGATGATCTTTGAAATTGGTCAGTTGTTTCACAGCTGATGGATTAGTCAACGGCGCTGAAAATACATTGAAACTGCCGCTTTTTTCACTTAAAAAATAGAAGGAATTACCATCCGGACTGTAAACGGGGTCAGTATCTTCTCCGGGGCGATCAATCAGCACTTCTTGTGTTCCTGATGTCAGATCGTATTCCAGAATATCCCGTGTAACAGATGATGTGTGTTTTTTACGCCAGGGGTTTTCAAATCCTTTTAAATCCTGATAAAGAAATTTCTGCCCTGTACCGGAAAAACTGATTTTCTCAGCAGGGTAAGCGAGCAACATATCTGTGCTGCCTCCATCTGTGGGCACTTTATATACTTCGGTCAGACGGCCGGTAGGGAATAGGGCACTTTTGGCAGGATCCTGATAATGAGCCGAAAATACAATAAATTTACCATCGGGAGTAAATGTGTGCGGAGTTTCGTTGGCAGAATGAGTGGTAAGCCTTTTAGCTGTTCCGCCATCAGCTGCCATCAGGTAAATATCCTTCGTGCCACCATCCCGATCGCTTACGAAAGCTATTTTTGATCCGTCGGGCGACCACACGGGATTGCTGTCGAATGCATCGTGTGTGGTCAGCCTTACGGCTTTTCCACCATCTGTATTCACTTTGTACAAATCTCCTTTGTATGAAAATGCAATTTGTGACCCATCCGGTGAAATAGCCGGATAACGCATCCATAGAGGCGATTGAGCCGAAACCAATAATGCTGTAGAAAGAAAAATTCCTAAAATTACCTGTTTTTTTATCATAGTTGTATTATTTGATTTTTTTTTTGAAAGTTACAAATATAACGAAATAGTCTGAATAAGGTTTATTTTTAAGTGGCAGGTACTATTAAAATAGCAGCTGCTTGCCGAATTTAGAAAAAGCGTCACTTTTCAGCAACGCTTTTTCTAATTTTTACAGGCTGCAGAAATGTCGCCATTCCTGTATATTTACAACCTTATTTTGTGTCCTGAACTATCACTTCAGCACTACCATCCTGTTTTGGATCTTTTTGTGCTTTTACCTTGAGCTCGTCAATCTGATGTTTAGGTGCTACAGCTTGCTCGTAAACAGCATCGGCCATACGTTTGTAACCATTGTAACGCCATTTAGCGTTTTTCTCAGCTGCTTTGAACAGTTCTTCAGCTTCATCCGGGAATTGTTTTAGCAAGGATGTGTAACGTACTTCACCTTTCAGGAAATCCTGGAATTTGCTCCAGTCCGGTTCTTTGCTGTCCAGCTGCATCGGGTTTTTACCTTCTGCCTGCAGGCGCGGGTCAAAGCGATACAAATGCCAGTAACCACATTCAACGGCTTTTTTCTGTTCAGTCTGAGCTTTGCCCATACCGGCGCGGAGTCCGTGACTTATACAGGGTGAATAAGCGATTACTACGGATGGTCCGTCGTATTGTTCTGCTTCACGAAGCGCTTTGAGCGTGTGCCCCTGATTAGCGCCCATAGCCACCTGTGACACATATACATAACCATACGTGGCTGCAATCATTCCCAAATCTTTTTTGCGGATACGCTTGCCAGAAGCAGCAAATTTTGCCACAGCACCTACCGGAGTAGATTTGGATGCCTGTCCGCCGGTATTGGAGTAAACTTCGGTATCAAGTACCAGAATGTTTACATTTTTGCCAGAAGCTATCACGTGATCCAATCCGCCGAAACCGATGTCATAGGCCCAGCCATCGCCTCCGATAATCCATTGTGAACGTTTCACCAAATAGTGGCTCAATCCTGCAATTTCCTGACAATGATCACATTGACAGGCTCTTACTAAAGGAGTAATTTTAGATTCCAGTACCAACGTAGCATCACCATCGAAACGATTTTCAATCCATTCCTTGAACAAAACTTTCAATTCATCGGAGCAACAATCACTTTCAATCGCTTCGGTCATTATGCGCATCAGGCGGGCCTGCATTTTTTCTTCAGCCAGTACCATCCCCAATCCAAATTCAGCATTGTCTTCGAACAGAGAATTTGCCCATGCCGGACCACGGCCGTCGCTACCTTGTGTATAAGGAGTTGAGGGAGCGGAGGCAGAGTAAATGGAACTGCAGCCGGTAGCGTTCGAAACCATCTGACGATTACCAAACAGTTGTGTCACTAATTTTACGTAAGGAGTTTCGCCGCAGCCCGAGCAGGCACCTGAGAATTCGAACAAAGGTGTGGCAAGCTGTGTGTTTTTTACATTGGCATTTACATTTACCAGGTGCTGTTTCGAAGTTACTTTTTCAGCACAGTAGTCCCAGTTAACCTGATTTGGCTTCTGTGATTCTATCGGCATCATTTTCAGTGCTTTACCGTTTTTATTTCCAGGACAAACATCTACACAATTGCCGCAATCCATACAGTCGAGTACATCTACCTGAATACGGAATTTCATTCCTTCAAATCCTTTACCGTTGGCTTTCAGCATTTCAGCAAACGGAGCGTTGGCTTGTTCGGCTTCATCCAGTACAAACGGACGTATGGAAGCATGAGGACAAACGTAAGCGCACTGATTACATTGAATACAGTTGTTTAAATCCCATTCAGGAACAAAAGATGCAACACCCCGTTTCTCAAACTTAGCAGTTCCCTGAATCCAGGTTCCGTCTTCGCGTCCCTTGAAAGTAGAAACCGGCAGACTATTTCCGTTTTGAGCATTAATTGGACGAACAATGTCACGAATAAATGCAGGAATATTTTCGGTTATTTCAACTTCATCTGCAATTGTTGTCCATTCTTCCGGAATTTCAACTTTAATGTATTCACCTCCGCGGTCAACAGCTGCATAGTTCATATTAATCACTTCTTCCCCTTTTTTCCCGTAGGATTTTACAATGGCTTTTTTCATTTCGGCCACTGCTTTTTCGTATGAAATTACATTGGTGATTTTGAAGAAAGCTGATTGAAGAATGGTGTTGGTACGGTTGCCAAGACCTATTTCCATAGCAATATTGGTGGCATTAATAATATACAGGTTGATATTGTTTTGAGCAATGTACCTTTTTACGTTTGCAGGCAGATTAGCTTTTACTTCGTCGGCATTCCATACAGTATTGAGTAAGAATGTTCCGTTCTTTTTCAATCCTCTGGTTACATCATACAGACGTAAGTATGCCTGTACGTGACAAGCCACGAAATTGGGTGTATTGACAAAATAAGTGGAACGGATGGGTGAATCGCCAAAACGGAGATGTGAACAGGTAAAACCACCCGACTTCTTGGAATCGTATTCAAAATAAGCCTGGCAATATTTATCGGAATTGTCACCAATGATTTTGATGGAGTTTTTATTGGCGCCAACAGTGCCATCGGCTCCTAAACCGTAGAATTTTGCTTCGTAAGTTCCTTTGCCTCCCAGTGCCAATTCTTCTTCGAGTGGCAGCGAAGTAAATGTAACGTCGTCAATGATTCCAACGGTGAAACGGTTACGTGGAGTGGGCAATGCCAGATTTTTGAAAACTGCAAATACCTGAGCCGGCGTAAAGTCTTTGGAGGACAATCCGTAGCGGCCTCCAACTACAAGCGGCTGATTTTCAGTTCCGTAAAGTGCATCTTTTATATCCAGATACAATGGTTCGCCACTTGCTCCGGGTTCTTTGGTGCGATCAAGCACACAGATGCGTTTGGTAGTTTTGGGCAATACGGAAAGGAAATGTTTGATGGAGAATGGACGATACAAATGAACAGATACCAAACCCACTTTTTCTCCTTTTTCAGTCAGATGATCAATTGATTCGCGAATAGCTTCGGTGGCCGAACCCATGGCAATAACCACTCTGTCGGCATCGGGAGCTCCGTAGTAGTCAAACAATCCGTATTTGCGTCCCGTAATTTCGGCTAATTTATTCAAATAATCTTCTACAATTTGAGGAAGCACATCGTAGAATGGATTAGAAGCTTCGCGTGTTTGGAAATATATATCCGGGTTTTGAGCTGTACCCCTAACTACCGGATTTTCAGGATTCAGTCCTCTGTTGCGGAACGCCTGTAATGCGTCTTTATCTACCAACGACTGAACAGCTTTAGCATCGATTTCTTCAATTTTCTGAATTTCGTGCGATGTGCGGAAACCATCGAAGAAATGAACAAAAGGAACACGTGATTTGATGGCAGCGAGGTGAGCCACAGCAGCCAGGTCCATTACTTCCTGTACAGAACCAGTGGCAAACAGAGCACAGCCTGTTTGACGTACAGCCATCACATCCTGATGGTCGCCAAAGATTGAAAGTGCTTGAGCAGCAATAGCACGTGCCGATACATGATAAACTCCGGGAAGCAGTTCACCGGCA
>JAGPGR010000105.1:0-3351 GCA_018055865.1 Paludibacteraceae bacterium
ATATTCAATATCTCTTTTTTATTTTTTCGAGCTTATGAAATATTTTTCTTCTTCGGCAATTTTTTTTTAATCAATTCATACGAATGTTTTATCCATTCTTTTATCTGTATTTCGGTTATTTCCGGCGAAATATAAATAGTATTCCAGTGCGTCTTATTCATATGAAATGCAGGCTGAACGCAACTGTATTTTTCTCTAAGTTCAATAGCCAAATCAGGATCGCATTTCACAGTAATACAGGTCTCCGGCTCGTCAAGAGGAATAAGAGCAAACATTTTCCCTCCGGTTTTCATTACCAGCGTCACTTCATCGAAGGGGAAACATTCTTCCACATCGGGCATTGAAATGCAGCATTCTCTTAAATCTTCTATGTTCATGAATAACAGGGATTTAAACGAATTACGCGAAACTCAATTGGTCTTATTTTATTCCTAAATTAAATCAGGTATAATCGATTGCTGGCTCATAAAGTTTCCCTTCGGAGTATTCAGCGGGCTTGTTCTACTTCCCATTTCTCAATCAACTCTTTCTTGCTCAGCAAATAATCAATATCGTCTAATCCGTTGAGCAAGCACTCTTTTTTATAAGCATTGATTTCAAATATTTCTGTTTTTCCTGATGCATTATTGGTGATTGTTTGTTTCTCCAGATCCACGGTCAGGGTGTTTTTTGGATTCTCGTTCACTGAATCGAATAGTTTGACTAAAAACAAAGGTGAAACTACTACGGGCAAGATGCCGTTATTCAATGCATTATTCTGAAAAATATCGGCAAAAAAGCTCGATACGACTACCTTGAAGCCGTATCCGGCAATGGCCCAGGCGGCATGTTCGCGGCTCGAACCCGAACCGAAATTCTTACCTGCAACCAGTATTTCGCCTGAATAAAGAGGATTATTGAGCACGAAATCCGGTTTTGGAATGCCATCCTTGCTGTATCGCCAGTCGGCAAAAAGATTATCGCCAAAGCCTTCCTTGTTCGTCGCTTTCAGAAAACGGGCCGGAATTATCTGGTCAGTATCCACATTCTCAATCGGAAGCGGAACACAGGTTGATGTTAAGGTACCTGCCCCCCAACCCCCTGAAGGGGGAGTTTGAGCGCTTTTCTCTTTATTTGTATTATTTGAAGTTTGCATTTTTTTCAAAGTTAATAATTTCAATAAAATTTGATTTTTCGTTCCGAATTCTCCCTTCAGGGGGTTAGGGGGCTGTAATTACTCCCGTTACAGCGGCAGCCGCTGCCACCAGCGGACCTGCCAGTATAGTACGTGCGCCGGGCCCTTGTCGTCCTTCAAAGTTTCGATTGGAGGTACTCACAGCATATTTTCCGGCCGGAACTTTATCGTCGTTCATGGCCAGGCAAGCCGAGCAACCGGGCTGACGTAGCTGAAAACCAGCTTCGGTGAGTATGTCGTACAGGCCCTCTTCGCGAATTTGTTTTTCCACTTTCCAACTTCCCGGCACAAGCCAGGCTGTAATATTGTCGGCTTTTTTCTTGCCTTTCACATAATTGGCAAAAATGCGGAAATCTTCAATCCGGCCATTGGTGCAGCTTCCCAGAAAAACGTAATCAACCGGTTTGCCCAGCATTTTTTCACCTGGTTTGAAACCCATGTAATCCAGCGATTTCAGGTAAGAAATGCGGCTGGCTTCATCTACTTCATCGAGGGTAGGAATTGTGCCGCTGATGCCCACACCCATACCTGGATTGGTTCCGTAGGTCACCATTGGTTCAATTTCGGAAGCATCGAACGTGAGTTCTTTGTCAAAAACAGCATTATCATCCGATTTTAAAGTTTTCCAGTAAGACAGTTTTTTGTCCCATTCCTCACCTTTGGGAGCAAATTCGCGACCTTTCACGTAGTTGAATGTGGTATCGTCGGGTGCAATTAACCCGCCCCGGGCACCCATCTCGATGGAAAGGTTGCAAATTGTCATGCGTTGTTCCATGCTTAAACTGCTAATGGCTTCACCCGCATATTCCACGAAATAGCCCGTAGCACCACCTGTGGTGAGTTTTGAAATCATAAACAGCGCCAGGTCTTTTGCAAGCACATTTTTCCCTAATTTTCCGTTGAAAGTGATGCGCATGGTTTTCGGGCGGGTTTGCAGAATACATTGCGTGGCAAGCACCATTTCCACTTCGCTGGTGCCGATGCCGAATGCAATAGTGCCGAAAGCACCGTGCGTGGAAGTATGGCTGTCGCCGCAAACAATGGTCATGCCGGGCTGTGTGAAACCATTTTCTGGTCCGATAATATGAACCACGCCGTTCTTTTCGTGTCCGAGCGGATAGAAAACAGGCATGCCGAATTCGGCCGCATTTCGGGCAAAAGTGTCGAGTTGATGTCTTGAAACAGGGTCTTTCACCGGTTGATCCTGATTAATGGTCGGCGTGTTATGGTCTGCGGTCATGGTTGTTTTTTCCGGTCGGTATACTTTCAGACCCCGTGCCCGCAATCCGTTAAATGCCTGCGGACTGGTAACTTCGTGACAGAAATGTCGGTCAATGTAGAGTTGGGTGGGGCCGTTTTTAACTTCGGAAACCACATGAGCATCCCATATTTTATCGAAGAGGGTTTGGCCCCCTAAATCCCCCATGGGGGACTTTTGGGCTTGTGGGTCTGTTATCTTATTTGTCATATATTTAAAGTTTACGAATTTACACGAATTAAAATTTTCACTAATTACACGAATTTATACGAATAACACGAATTAAGTAAATATGTTTTTTATTGTCGATTATATACTATTTTCTTCAAGTCCCTCATCGGGGGATTTTGGGTCTTCAGTCTCTTCTATCTCCCTCACTACCCTGCATGGATTACCAACTGCTAAAACGTTTGCCGGAATTGATTTGTTTACAACACTTCCTGCACCTATTACCGAATTGTTGCCAATGCTTACACCCGGCAAAATCTGAACTCCGGCTCCAATCCATACATTATTTCCAATCCTTACCGGATAGGCTGTTTCCAGACCCAGGTTTCTTTGCTCCGCATCAAGCGGATGTGAGGAGGTATAAATTCCCACGTTGGGAGCAATGAACACATTATCGCCAATAGTAACTGTTGCTTCATCCAGTATTACAAGATTAAAATTGGAATAAAAATTTTCTCCTACCGAAATATTATATCCGTAATCACAGTAAAACGGTTGTTCGATGATGAAATTTTCACCCGTTTTACCGAGTATTTCGAGCAATAGAGTTTTACGAAACATAAGGTCTGAAGGTCGCAGTCGGTTGTAGTTAAATATTTTGTCTTTACAAACCAATCTTTCTTTAATTAAATTCCGGTCGTTGTTTGCATCGTAAAGAAGCCCTGCAAGCATTTTTTCTTTTTCTGTCATA